>NZ_RZSV01000173.1:0-12421 GCF_004023205.1 Mesorhizobium sp. M1A.F.Ca.IN.020.03.2.1
GATCTCGCGCGGTCAGCGGCAGCGCATCGCGCTGGCTCGGGCACTGTTCGGCGACCCGCCGCTGATCGTACTCGATGAGCCGAACACCGGCCTCGACGGCGAAGGAGAGGCGGCGCTGTTCAACGTGCTTCAGCAGTTGAAGGAGCGCGGCCGCACGGTCGTTATCGTCAGCCATCAGACCAGTCTTCTGCGCACGGCTGACAACATCGTCCTCCTCCGCGACGGATCGGTCATGATGCTCGGCACGCGCGACGAGGTGCTCGGCGCGCTGGCAGGCCAGCCCAGGCGCATTCCGATGCCGGGGGCCATGCGGGACAAGATTGCCGCCTTCGCGCCGGCAAACCTGAAAGCGGTGGAGTGAGCCATGGACTTCTCGACGCTTCTGAACGGGCTGGCGGACAGCCTGCGTGAGCTGACCGGCACGCTGAGCATCTTGGCCGGGGATCTGACCGCCGCGGCCTCGATTTGGTATGACGGATTGGGTTGGCCGACGCGTATCGCTCTGACTGTGGCCGCCGGCGCGCTCGTCCTGCTCCTGATTTCCCGATTCTTCCGGCGGCGGTCACATGCATTCCAGGCAATCAGTGGCGACCTCAATCAACGGACCCGGCCGGCGCGTATGCTGGGCTATGTTTCATCGATTGTCTTCGTCGGCGGCGTCGCCGTGTGGTCCAGCGTCGCGCTTCTGGCAAGTGCCGTCGTCGCCGATGGCGTCGTCAGCCCCGAAGGCTATCGCAAGACGGTCCAGCACCTTGAAGGCGGCATTATCGGCGCGATTCATGTCAAGGAGGGCGATAAGGTCGGCGTCGGAGAGGTCCTCATCAGCTTGAAGACTACGGAGGCGCAGGGCCGCTACGACGAGTTGCAGGGGCGCTATATCCGCCTGCTGGCAACCGAGGCGCGCCTTGTCGCGGAGCTTGCCGGCCAGAATCGGGTCGCCTTCCCCAAGGAGCTGACCTCGATCGACAGCGAGCTGGGGCGAAACGTGGTCGCCGAAGAGCAGGCGCTGCTCGACAGCCGCCTCGCGACCCGCGACGGGCGCACGCAGATCCTCAACAAGCGCATCGCGCAGATTGAGGAGCAAAGTGCGGGATCAAGAGACGTGATCGCCGCAGAGACCGAGCAACTCAGGCTGATCGACCAGGAGATCGCTTCCGCCCAAGAGCTTTACAAAAAGGGGCTGGAGCGCTTGCCGCGGATATTGGCGCTGCTGCGCTCCCAGGCCGATATCCGCGCCAACCAAGCGTCAAACCGGGCTCAAGTGGCCCGCAACGATCAGCAGATCGGCGAAACCCAGTTCCAACTCCTCAACCTGCGCCAGCAGGACAGTGAGAGCGCCAACGAGGATCTCGCCAAGGTGCGCACCGACCTGGCCGAATTGCGCAGCCAATTGCCCTCGCGCCAGGATGTGCTGGCCAGGACCGACATCGTCGCGCCGATTGCGGGAACGGTGATGAATTTTCGCGTAACGACCGAATCCGGCGTGATCGCCAGCGGCCAGCCGCTTCTCGATATCGTGCCCAACGAGCCCAATCTGGTCATCGATTCACGCATCAAGACCACGGATATCGATGTGGTGCATCCAGACATGCCCGCCCGCGTGGTGTTGACGGCCTATCCGAGCAGGCATCTGCCGCAGATCCACGGTCTGCTCACCTCGGTGTCGGCCGATCGGCTGACGGATGAGAAGACCGGCGAGCCCTATTTCCTCGCCAAGGTCAAGGTCGACGCGGCCGATCTCGAAGAACTGCACGACGTCCGTCTATCGCCCGGCATGCCGGCGGAAGTGATGATTCTGACCGGGGAGCACACTTTGCTCGACTACATGCTGGCCCCGGTGGAAGCCTCCCTCACACGCTCTTTCAGGGAGAATTGAAACGAAGCAACTCGTGCCAGTAAGCACACAACACCACCGAGACGTCGGCCTCAGGCCGACGTCTCATGCTGCCGAAGGATTCGAACGTGCTAGCGCCTTAGAGCGTAGACATTGTCCATCGAAACGCCACCCAGAGGCAGCGCCATCTCGTCGTCGAGAATCCGAGTGATGCGGGCAAAGCCGACAAAAGCCTTTCTCGCCTCCTCAGCCGACATCTTGCCAGCCATAGCTGCCGAGCAGCAATTCACGGCGCATTGATAAACGGGGCCGCGCCTCCCCGTTGGCCACTTCCGCAGGAACACCATCGCTTCGGAGACGCTGTCGACTTCCTCCAAGGGGTATCCCTGCCCACGCGCGATCCGCACTGGGGTAAAGAAATGCAAGCGATCCATCACTATCCTCCCGGTCGACCGCAAAGCGGCCGAACCCGCATAAACGCATGTCCAGGGGTTTGGTTCCACACAATTTTGGTTGCTGGTCGAAAAAGTTCGGAACCGGACAGGGCGCGATTGGCAAGCCGACTCAAGTAAAGGCGATTCCTGTTTTGGCGCGACGAGAAGCGCGATTCTCATTGAATGACTTTAAGGCCAAAGCCGGCAAATGGATTGCTTGTAGGTTCCCCAGCGTCAGGCTTACCCTCACCAGTTAACGCGGGGACGCCGCGTTTTGCAAAAGGGGACAGTTGCAATGACTATACAAGGCGCTTCGCCGGACCTCTACAACGAGGATCTGGCTCCGGCAACAGTCAGGAACTGGGGGCCGTTTTCAATCTTCAACGTCTGGACTTCCGACGTCCACAGCCTCTGGGGCTATTATCTCGCCGCGAGCCTTTTTCTGTTCTGCGGCGGCTTCGTCAACTTCATCATCGCCATCGGCATCGGCTCGCTGATCATCTACTTCCTGATGAACCTTGTCGGCTATGCCGGCGTGAAGACTGGCGTTCCCTACCCCGTGCTTGCGCGCGCCTCCTTCGGCATCTGGGGTGCCAACATTCCGGCGCTGGTGCGCGCCGTCGTCGCCTGCTTCTGGTATGGCGCCCAGACGGCCGCCGCGTCGGGCGCAATCGTCGCGCTGCTGACGCGGCTGCAGTGGTTCGACGAATTCAACCGGACCTCGCATCTGCTCGGCCATTCCACCCTGGAGGTGATCTGCTTCGTCGTCATATGGGCGCTGCAGCTTTTGATCATCCAGAAGGGTATGGAAACGGTGCGGCGCTTCCAGGACTGGGCCGGACCCGCCGTTTGGGTGATGATGCTGATCCTGGCGATCTATCTCTGCGTCAAGTCGGGCACCTTCGCCTTCACCAGCGATATTCCGATGGACGTGCTGCTCGACAAGACCAAGGATGCCGGCGTGCCAGGCGAGCCGGGTTCGTGGACCGCGCTGTTCGCGGTGGCGGCAATCTGGGTAACCTACTTTTCGGCGCTCTACCTCAACTTCTGCGACTTCGCCCGCTACGCGCCCAACAACGCGGCGCTGCGCAAGGGCAACATCTGGGGCCTGCCGGTCAACCTGATCCTGTTCTCGCTGGTCGCCGGCGTCACCACGATCGCCGCCTACGACGTCTATCACGAGGTGCTGCTCCACCCCGACCAGATCTCGGCCAAATTCGACAGCTGGTTCCTGGCGGCGCTTGCCGCGCTGACCTTCGCGGTGGCGACCCTGGGCATCAACGTCGTGGCGAACTTCGTCTCGCCGGCCTTCGACTTCTCCAACGTCTTCCCGCGTCAGATCGACTTCAAGAAGGGCGGCTATATCGCGGCGCTGATCGCGCTGGTGCTCTATCCGTTTGCGCCGTGGGAAGGCAGCGCTGCCTCCTTCGTCAACATCATCGGCGCGACGATGGGGCCGATCTTCGGCGTGATGATGGTCGACTATTATCTGATCCGTAAGGGCGAGGTCGACGTCAACGCGCTCTACCGCGAAGATGGCGAGTTTCGCTTCCAGGGCGGCTGGCACGTCAACGCCTTCATCGCCGCCGGCATCGGCGCGATCTTCTCCTCGATCCTGCCCAACTTCACCAACTGGCTGCCGTCCTGGTGGGGCGTCTATGGCTGGTTCTTCGGGGTCGCGATCGCGGGCGCCGTCTACTATGTGCTGCGCACAATGGCGCTCGGCGCCGGCGCACGCATGGCCAAGGCTTAACACAGTCGGGGCGGCGAAAGCCGCCCCATTTGCTTCGTCTCACTTGCCTACCATCTCGGGCCAGCCAATGCGGGGTCCTTGCGCTCGAAAAAGTTGCGTCAGGGCAGTTCGACCTCGGGCTCAATGATGTAATGGTAGGATCCATTTCTTCAGGAGAGACAGCGACCACGTCCTTGCCTGTTGAGTCTATATAGCTGTCCGTAACAGCAAAGCCCGCCAGAAGCTGGTCGTCCGTGAAAGGATATCAGGAACCGAATTCGTGGGAGTAAGACGCGATAGCCAACCTTGCCAAATCCGCGTTGTCATATAGACCGACCTCGTAGTCCCCAGTGCGGGCCAAACAGTCCATCAACATCGGAAGAGTAAAACCCTTTGTCCTCGAGCACGCATTGAAGGAGCGCGACCCTGCGATCAGGAACTTAGCTTTTGGTCAGTTGAAACACCGGATCCTGCGATCCGCCCGCTGCCCGCCGAACACCGGCAAAGGCGACGAGAAACGGCAGGGTTGAGCTTGCGAGCACGTGCCTTCGTGTCACCGGAACGGTGGAAGTCTCCGATACTTTCGGAAGATTCCCGCTTTTCGCTTCGGACCAATATTTTCGAAGTCGAACATCGCCATTCTCCAAGCCGCGGAGCACCATTTTGCTGGCACTAACGCCGGCCAGGCGAGTTCTGCCAAAGCGCTCCACGCCCAGCGACAAACCTTGGCTCCGGACCTTATCTTATCGTATCTTTGCCTCGGAACGGAGCTTACGCGGAGGGCGCAGGTTGGAGAGGCGAGTTCCCGTCCGGGTTGAAAATGTTCGTTTATACGAACTTGCGCTCGCAAATCAACGCCGGCGGTGTGCACTCCCCAAGAGCTCCAAAACGCCCTGCGCTCGACTTTTCGATCCTTGACTGCTCACCATGATGTTCGTTCGACCTTTTTCTAAATGTGGAGAATGGCAATGGAAGAGAATGGGTTTCGTCTGATCGTCCGCTGCATCGGTTCCGTCGCCCTGTTTGCTTTTTCCTCCCAATATGCATTCGCAGCCGATAGCGCGCGATGCGTTGCGAACATCGAAAAAGTGATTGCCGATGGGTCGGTTCCGGCCAAGGCAACGCCGCTGCCCTCGAAGCTCAGCGCGAAGCTTGACGCTGCGGTTCGATCCGCGCTGCCCAAGACGGCGGCACCGGGTGTCATCGTCGGCGTGGTGACACCTTCCGGAATATGGAAGGCGGCGTATGGCAAGGCCGACCCTTCCGCCGGCACACCCATGGCTGTGGGGATGCACACGCGCATCGGTTCAGTTACCAAGACATTCACCGGCACAGCGATCATGCAGCTGGCCGAAGCTGGGAAGCTGTCGCTTGACGACAAGATCCAGAAATACGTACCCGGCATCCCCAATGGCGATCGGATCACGCTCCGCCAGCTCGCCGATATGACCAGCGGCATTGCGAGCTATACCCAAAGTGCAAAATTCCAAGATGTCTTGTTCTCCAAGCCTCAAACGATCTTCACGCCCAAGGAGCTGGTGGCCATCGGCGTGGCTGAATCGCCTCTCTTCGAGCCCGGAGCCTCGTTCAACTATTCGAACACCAACACTATCCTGCTCGGCATGGTCATGGAGCAGGTTACTGGAAAGACCGTCGGCGAGGTTTTCAAGGAGCAGATCTTTGATCCGCTGAAGCTCAAGAACACGTCCTGGCCGGGTGACTCGGTGGATATGCCGGTGCCCTATGCTCAGGGCTTTACCCTGCAGGGGGATTTTGCCAAGCCGGATGCACCAAGCAACGCGACGAACTGGAACCCATCCTGGGGATGGACTGCAGGGGAACTGATTTCCAATATCGACGATTTGCTGGTTTATGCTCGGGCACTGGGCACCGGGAACGGCTTGCTGGGGGCAGCTGCGCAGAAGGAGCGGCTGACCTTCCCGGGCGCGGCCGGCTACGGGATCGGCGTCGGTTGCATCGGCGGCTGGGTGGGCCATACGGGCGAACTGCCAGGCTACAACACGACCTTGTTTTACAAGGCAGGTGCGGACATAGCCGCCGTGGTCCAGACCAACAGCGACATTGCTTCCGGCGATTGCAAGGCGGAGCCGACGCTGACCGACGATCCACGCGACACGGTCTGCTCTTCGCCTGCAACGCGTGTATTTGTTGCGGTTTCAGAGGCTCTTGGCCAGCCGTATACGCCGCCCAACCCCCACTGAATGCCCGATAAGAGCCGAGACGGCTCGACAATTTTGCAGCGGCTCACCCGTTGTGAGCCGCTCCGTCTCCTCGTTTGAAGCACGGCGGAACTCTGTGTCGGGCTTTCCCGGCATCGCTCTAATATGAACCGATGAGTTGCAACAGGAATCGCGTGCCGGTATGGCCAGCTCTTGGCTGTCTTGGAACGGTATTGCGATTATCGCCCCCGCATTGAGGTGCTGTCCGAAAGAAGCTTGCCATCCCTACCCCGGCCGAGCCCAGTTCTTCTTCGGTGTAGTCCACGCCCGTGTCGTGCTAGGCGCTTGTAAGCCTGGCTGAGATTTACTTACAAACTCACGATGCCCCCTGACATGTAGACTTCAGCAAATCTTATCAAATCCCCCGTTTTGCCAGCTTCCCGAAACGAGAATCATCTCCAGATTGCGTGAAGGTGTTTCTCAGCGGCCTTTCATCGGAACGGTCGCCTGCCTCAGATTTCGGTGAACGATCGAGGAATCGGATTCGCCCTGCTCCGGCGCGGAGGGTTGAGACTTGAGTAGTCGGGGCGGCGAAAGCCACCCTTATTTCAACCTATTTGGCGACCATCTCGGACAGTCTGCGCACCGTGTTCCAGTTGCGCGATGTGCCGATCCCCATGCACTTGTGGTTTGCTGCGGCGAGCAGCCGCGAGCTTGGCCGCTCGCGCGAAAAGACGACCCAAATATCGCCGTCGACCGACAGCACCTTCTCGTCCGCGGCGGCATAGGCTGTAAGAGCCGCTGCGGCTTCTTCAGGCGCCGGCCGGCGCATCACCCGCACCGCAACCTGATCGCCGGCTTTTGCCGATTCGTCCGGGAACGGATTGGCGGCAGCAAGCTTCAGCCAGTCTTCTGCGTCGCGCACGATGATATCGACATGGCGGCCGAAAGTCTCTTCGAAGGCCTTTTCCAGCCGCCGTTCGAGACCGGAAACGCTGGCCGTCCGCGCCTCGAAGACCAGATTACCCGTGGCGACCAGCGTGCGGACGTTTTTCAGCCCGATGGCTTCGGCCATCGCCTTGAGGTCGGACATGACAACGCGCCGCCCCTCGCCCAGGATGATGCTGTAGAGCAGCGCGACGTAAGTTCGCATGGTCGCCGGCCGATCGTTTAAACCAGCCGCGACTGCTCCACCGCCGCTTCGATGAAGCTTGCAAACAGCGGGTGCGGTTCGAGCGGGCGGCTCTTCAGTTCCGGGTGGTACTGCACGCCGATGAACCAGGGATGGTCGGGATATTCCACCGTCTCCGGCAGCACCCCGTCTGGCGACATGCCGGCAAAGACCAGGCCACAATCCTCAAGCCGCTGCTTGTAGTCGATGTTCACCTCGTAGCGGTGCCGGTGGCGCTCGGAGATCTGCGTGTCGCCGTAGATCTCGGCGATCTTCGACCCCTTGGCGAGGTCGGCTTGATAAGCGCCGAGGCGCATGGTG
This sequence comes from Mesorhizobium sp. M1A.F.Ca.IN.020.03.2.1, assembly GCF_004023205.1. Lineage (NCBI taxonomy): Bacteria > Pseudomonadati > Pseudomonadota > Alphaproteobacteria > Hyphomicrobiales > Phyllobacteriaceae > Mesorhizobium > Mesorhizobium sp. M1A.F.Ca.IN.020.03.2.1. The sequence continues at coordinate 7,673 of NZ_RZSV01000173.1, forward strand.
CCGCCGAGATCGCCGGTAGCCCTGCGCTTCTCCAGCATGTTGCCCTTCAGCCATTCCGTCATCAGGCCGACGACCGGCTCCTCGGTCGGGCCGAATTCGGTGGAAGAGGCATGCTCGACGCCGGCGAGCGACCGCGCAGCCTCGATGCAGGCCATCTGCATGCCGAAGCAGATGCCGAAGTAAGGCACCTTGCGCTCGCGCGCGAACTTCGCGGCCAGGATCTTGCCCTCGGAGCCGCGCTCGCCGAAACCGCCGGGAACGAGAATGCCGTGCACCTTCTCCAACCACGGCGTCGGGTCTTCCTTCTCGAAGATCTCGCTCTCGATCCAGTCGAGCTTGACCTTGACGCGGTTGGCAAGCCCGCCATGCGACAGCGCCTCGATCAGCGATTTGTAGGCGTCCTTGAGGCCGGTGTATTTGCCGACGACGGCAATCGTCACCTCGCCTTCCGGATTGTGGATGCGGCTGGAGAGCGCCTGCCACGGCTCCATCCGCGGCTTCGGCGCCGGATCGATGCCGAAGGCTGCAAGCACCTCGGAATCCAGCCCTTCCTTGTGATACGCCATCGGCACGTCGTAGATGTGCGGCACGTCGAGCGCCTGGATGACGGCGCTCTCGCGCACATTGCAGAACAGCGAAAGCTTGCGGCGCTCTTCCTTGGGGATCGGCCGGTCGGCGCGCACCAGAAGGATGTCGGGCGCGATGCCGATGCCGCGCAATTCCTTGACAGAATGCTGCGTCGGCTTGGTCTTCAATTCGCCGGCGGTAGGGATGTACGGCATCAGGGTGAGATGCACATAGACCGCGTTGTTGCGCGGCAGGTCGTTGCCGAGCTGGCGAATCGCCTCTAGGAACGGCATCGCCTCGATGTCGCCGACAGTGCCGCCGATCTCGCACAGCACAAAGTCGTAATCGTCATTGCCTTCAAGGACGAAATGCTTGATCTCGTCGGTGACGTGCGGGATCACCTGCACGGTCGCGCCGAGATAGTCGCCACGCCGCTCGCGCTCGATGATGTTCTTGTAGATGCGGCCGGTGGTGATGTTGTCCTGCTGGTTGGCCGAGCGGCCGGTAAAACGCTCATAATGGCCGAGATCGAGATCGGTCTCGGCGCCGTCGTCGGTCACGAACACTTCGCCATGCTGATACGGCGACATCGTTCCGGGGTCGACATTGAGGTAGGGATCGAGCTTCTTGATCCGCGCGCGATAGCCACGCGCCTGCAGAAGAGCCCCAAGAGCTGCTGCAGCGATGCCTTTTCCGAGTGAGGAAACCACGCCGCCTGTGATGAATACATATCGCGCCATGGGAGTCATCGCTTAACGCGGCCTGATTGATTCCGCCAGAGAAAAAACCGCCGCGAAGGCTTTTTCCCAGATGGCGCTATGTCCGGACGGGCATTTCTCTGAAGCATGCCGCCCAAAACTGTGCAGTGGTTTTGGGAGAACGGCAGGCATCAGAACAGAAACTCGAAAGCGCGGCACCAGCGTCTTTCAACGCGACGCGCTTTGATCAAAGAAAAAGGGCCGGTGGTGCCGGCCCTTTCGGCAGTTTGCTTCAACGCGTTAGATAATAACGACCTTGGTGCCGATCTTGACGCGGCTGTAGAGATCCATGACGTGCTCGTTGATCATGCGGAAGCAGCCGTTGGAAGCGCTGGTTCCTATCGACTGCGGTGCAATGGTGCCGTGGATGCGCAGATGCGTGTCCTTCTTGCCGTCATAGAGGTAGATGGCGCGCGCGCCGAGCGGGTTTTCTCCGCCACCGGGCATGCCGTCCTTGTACTGGCCATAGTGCTTCGGCTCGCGCTTCTGCATGTCGAGCGTCGGGATCCAGCGCGGCCATTCCTGCTTGTCGCCGACGGCCACCGTCCCCTTGAACTGAAGTCCTTCACGGCCGACTGCGATGGCGTAGCGGCGCGCGGTGGAAAACGATTCGACGAGGTAGAGACGGCGAGCAGTCGTGTCGATGACGATCGTCCCGGGCTCATAGCCGGTGAAGGCGACGTCCTGCGGCACGAACTCCGGCTTCACCTTGAACGGCCTCTTGGCATCCTTCTTGGCGAGCGCCGAATCAAGCGCGCGGGTCTCCGGCAGATAGTTGATCGAGGTCACCGAGGAACCGCCGAACAGGCCGGCGAACAGGCCGCCGCTGCTCGCCCGCTTCTGGCCGGGTTGTTCGCTTCGCAACTCACCGTTGTTGCCGGTGGCCGTGATGTTCATCGCCTCGGCCGGGATCGGCTCCTCGGCCTGGAGCGAGGCGATCGGCGCCACGGGCGTGAGCGGTTCGATGATCTTGACGGTCTTCTTCCCGGGCTTCGCATCAGCCACTTCGGCCGGCGCGGCCGAACCCTTCTTGGAGAGCCATTCCTGACGCGCCGCATCCGCCTTGGCCTTGGCCGCCTCACGCATCGCCAGCTTGCGGGCTTCGAGCGCCTTTTGCTTGGCCGCTTCCTTGTCGGCAGCGATCTTGGCCTCGAGCTTTTCTATCTGCGCGAGGTCGTCCGGAGTCGGGTTTTTCTTCTTCTTGAGAAGCCTCAGCTGCGATGCGTCGCTCTTGGCGGCGACGGGTATTGCGTCGGTCTTCTCTACCGACGGCGAAGCGGCCAGATTTGCCGGTGAGGCAAAGGCCGCGGAGCCCATGCCGAATACGGCACAGAATCCCAAAAGGATGAAGCTGCGAAGCTGCATGGCGAAGATCCGATTTTCTATGCTAGTTGCCCAACGGCGTCGCCCGGCGCCCCCCAAGGACGCCGAAAAGTGCCGCGCGCAATCTATAATCGATTAGCCAGCGCGCCCTCAAGCTGAGCGACGCGTTACATTTGGTTGAATCTTCGTGATCGAGCGGCATTTGCCGCGACTGTGTTCAAAGAACAACAGATCGCGGCAGCAATGCTTGTCCGGCTACTGGTTCGGAACCTGCGGGGTGACCGGCAAGGTAACGCCGTTCGCGGCCGGCGGCGTGGTCGGATTCGCGGGCGCCGGTGTTGCGGGAGCAGTGGCCGGGGCCGTGGTGGTGCCGCCATTCGACAGCGGCGTCGTGGTTGTCGTTCCGCCCGACGGGGCGGCCGGCGCGGTGCCGCCAGCCGGCGCCGCCGGCTGCGAGCTGCCCACCGGACCGGTGGCGCCCGGCAATTGGTTGAGCACACCCTTGCCGGCATTGCCCGAGGTCGAAGCCGGTGCCCTGTCGAGGATGTCGATCGGCTTCTCGCCGTAGCGGGCAAGGATGGAGAGCGCGAGCGAGGTCACGAAGAAAGCCGCGGCCAGGATCGCAGTCGCGCGGGTAAGCGCGTTGGCTGCGCCCCGCGCCGTCATGAAACCGGAACCGCCACCAATGCCGAGACCGCCGCCTTCGGAGCGCTGCAGCAGCACCACGCCGACAAGGGCGAGCACGACCATAAGATGAACGACGATCAGTACCGTTTCCATAATTTATCCTGGCGAGGCCTTGCGCGGCCGCGCATACGACCGGTGATTTGGAGGCGGCTCCTTACAATGCTTTGGCGGCATTTCCAAGCCCGTGGCCGGGAATATGGGGAGCAATGCGGCCATTGCAACGATTTGGGCCGCGCCCCTGCCGCCGTCTGCGGCTATGACATGTGCATATAGGCTTCGGCAATGGCGAGGAAGTCGGCCGCCTTCAGGCTTGCGCCGCCGACCAGGGCGCCATCGACATTCTCGACGCCAAGCAGCTCCACCGCATTGGACGGCTTGACCGAACCGCCATAGAGGATGCGCATCCTGGCCGCGGCATCGCCGAGCAGCGCCGTCAGCTTGCCACGGATATGGGCATGCGCCTCGGCGACGTCGGCGGCCGTCGGCGTCAGGCCGGTGCCGATGGCCCAGACCGGCTCGTATGCGATGATGGTGTTGGCGGCGGGGGCGCTCGCCGGCACCGAACCGTCGAGCTGGCGCGACAGGACATCGAGCGTCGCGCCGGATTCACGCTCGGCGCGCGTCTCGCCGATGCAGATGAGGGCCACCAGCCCTGCCCGCCAGGCGGCCGAAGCCTTGGCGTTGACGATCGCATCATCGTCGCCGCATTGCTCGCGCCGCTCGGAGTGGCCGACGATGACATGGCTTGCGCCGGCATCCTTCAGCATCTCGGCCGAAATCTCACCCGTATAGGCGCCGCTCTCCTTGGGATGGCAATCCTCGCCGCCGGCGCGAACCGGTGTCCGCGAAAGGATCTCTGCGGCCTGGTGAAGCAAGGTGGCCGGAACGCAGACCAGGGCTTCCGTCTCCGCATCAAGGCCGCTCATGAAGCCGTTGCCGATCATCCTCAACTCGTTGAGCGAGGCCCTGGTGCCGTTCATTTTCCAGTTGCCGGCAACGAGCGGACGGATTCCAGGGGTCATGGCGTCGAGTTCTCCAGGCAACATAAGGCAGCGCCCTCACTACCAAAATCGGGCCACAAAGCAATCGACAGTGGGCCGGAAGGACGCTATTGCGCTTGTTTCAGAGTCGGCGCATGCGAAAATGCGCAAAGATCGGAAGTGGGCATGCTTGGTATTTTGAGAAGCGCGGCGGGCACCTGGGTCGCGAAAGCTTTGCTGTCCTTGCTGGTGGTGAGCTTTGCCGTCTGGGGTATTTCCGGGCGCCTGTCGGGAAGCTTGGCTGGCCATCATTCGGTGATTACCGCCGGCGGCACCACGGTTTCGATCAACGAATACCGCCTCGCCTACGATCGCCAGATCAACCTGCTGTCGCAGCAATATGGCCAGCGCATCACGCATGAACAGGCTAAGCT
>NZ_RZSV01000174.1:0-12379 GCF_004023205.1 Mesorhizobium sp. M1A.F.Ca.IN.020.03.2.1
TGTTTCTGCATGCCGCCGATGAAATGGAAGAACGCATCCGTCTCGGCGCCGTCTTCGGCCGAGAAGATGTTTTTTCCGGTCTTCTTGTCGACCACCGACTGGTGGATATGCATGGCCGAGCCAGGTTGCCCCTGGATCGGCTTGGCCATGAAGGTGGCGTAGATTTCGTGCTTCAGCGCCGCCTCGCGGATCGTGCGCTTGAACATGAAGACCTGGTCGGCAAGCTCGATCGGATTGCCGTGACGCAGGTTGATCTCGAGCTGGCCGGCGCCCTCCTCGTGGATCAGCGTATCGATCTCTAGGCCTTGCCGCTCCGAGAAATGGTAGATGTCGTCTATCAGTTCGTCGAACTCGTTGACGCCCGCGATCGAATAGCCGGCGCCGCCGCCGATCGGCCGCCCTGAGCGCCCGACGGGCGGCGTCAGCGGATAGTCCGGATCGGGGTTCTTGCGTACCAGATAGAATTCGATCTCGGGCGCCACCACCGGCTTCAGCCCCCGGTCGTCATAGGCGGCCAGCACGCGCTTCAGCACGTTGCGCGGCGTGAATTCGACGGAGCGGCCATCCTGGTGGACGAGGTCGCAGATCACCGCGGCGGTCGGATCTTCCTCCCAGGGCACGACGGTCAGTGTCGAGAGATCGGGCAAGAGCTTCAGGTCGCCGTCGTCCTCCGGATAGTGGAAGCCATTGCCGTCTTCCGGATAGCCGCCAGATATCGTCGTCATGAAGACGGCCGAAGGCAACGCCAGCGATGTGTTGGAGGTGAATTTCTTCGACGGCATCATCTTGCCGCGGGCGACGCCGGCCTGGTCCGGCGTGATGCACTCGATGTCCTCGATGCCGCGCCATTCCAGCCAGGCGCTGGCTTCCTTCCAGTTCTTCACACCGCGTTCGTTTTTCAAGAAGGCAGGCGTGCGGGCGCGTCCCCCCCGGCTCGACGGACGGACTTCCTTTTTTTCAGGCGGCATCATTCACCAGATTGTGTTGCGGATTTCAAAGTATAGCCGGGCGCCGTGGCGGAAGGAAAGGGGAGGCGCCCGCGTCGCCACAGGCAAGCCGAGCCGCAGCCCAAAGGAACCGGCGTGCCTGTCTTCTTGCTGGCGGCGCAGCGCCACAGGGTCTAGATGAGCCTGTAAGCAAAGGGTCGCACATGTCCGCTCCACGTTTGACCACCATCGGCTTCGATGCCGACGACACGCTGTGGCAGAACGAGCAGTTCTTCCGCCTGACCGAGAAGCGTTTTGCCGCCTTGCTGGCCGAGCACGGCGATCATGAGCACATCGCGGCACGGCTGCTCGAAGCGGAAAGGCGCAACCTCGCCCTCTATGGCTTCGGCATTAAGGGCTTTACGCTGTCGATGATCGAGACGGCCGTCGCGATCACAAACGGCGAGGTGCCCGGTTCGGTCATCGGCGAAATCCTGGCTGCCGGCCGCGAGATGCTCAGCCATCCGATCGAGCCGCTGCCGCATGCCCGCGAGACGGTCGAAAAGCTGGCGGACTCCTACCATCTGGTGCTGATCACCAAGGGCGACCTCTTCGATCAAGAGCGCAAGCTCGCGCAGTCGGGAATGGGTGATCTCTTCGATGCCGTCGAGATCGTCAGCGACAAGAGCGCAGCCACCTATGCCCGCATCTTCAGCCGCCATGGCGACGGTCCGCAGAACAGCATGATGGTTGGCAACTCGCTCAAGTCCGATGTGGTTCCCGCCATCGAGGCCGGTGGCTGGGGCATCCATGTGCCGCACGAATTGACCTGGGCGATCGAACACGCCGAGGCGCCTGTCGCGGAGCCGCGTTTTCGCGAGATCGCAGATCTGGGCGAGTTGCCGGCACTGGTCGAGGCAATAGCGAAGCCCGGCTGAGCGTCGCCTCTGCCTAGCCGCGGCCGACCAGGCGATCGATTACTGGTTGCAGCCTTTCGGGCGTGATCGGCTTGGTGACCACCGCGTCGACCACGCTCGACAGGCCGAGGCTGTCCGGCGTGCCATTCCTGGTTGAAAGCAGGATCACGGCGGGCCGCGTCTTGCCGGAAGCGCGCCGCAGCGCGTCGATGCCGGACAGCAGCCTGTCGCAATCCCTGTCGTCGGGTCCGCCGTCGAGTATGATTGCGCCGGGAACCAGGCCGGCCAAAGCTTTCTCGGCCGCCTCCGGCGGCTCCGAAATCGGCTTCAGCCCGGACTTTTCCACGATTTTCGATACGACGACCCGGTTGATCGACGATTTGCCGACCACCAGCACCTTGGAGATATCCGCCGGCAGCCGGGCCGCCGCGCCACGGTCCGCCGGTTTCATTGGTTTTTCAGAGTCGTCACGATTGGCGGGACACATGTATGGCCGAGGCTCTGGTTCAATGCAGGGTTGAAACCTTAAGCGCGCAATTGGCGCGAGATCGCCAGCGGTGTCAAGCAAAAATAATGGAAAATGATAATATAGCAAGAATTGCTAAAAGCCGGCGCAAGTTCTCCCCGGCGCCACGGCCACAATTCGAAAAAACGAACGTCTCCCGGAACGTATAGCACACGGGAGACACTCGCGAGTGATTGTTGACGTTACGTCAGCCTTGGTTCTGATGGGTGACGATCACTGGGATCAAAAGATCACCCCAGTTGCCGTCTCCGCCATGGTGCCTGGCAGAGCGCACCAGCTCGACGGACACACCTGCTTCGACCGCCTTCATTACAGACTGGTTGAGCCTGTGCAAGTCGTTGGCAAGCATGCGGATCGTCGCCTGCTGATCGACGCTCATCGCGCTTGATTGTTCTTCGGCCCGTTCCTTGACCCGGCTTATCGATGCCATTGCTGTTCTCCTCGACGTAAGTGCCCTTCGGGCGTTTCCTCTGGTGTTGTCATTACTCGGCCGCCGGCCTGAACTGGGCGTGCTCGGTCGACTCATGCATGGCGGTGGTCGAAGACTGGCCGCCGGAGATCGCCATCGAAACGGCATCGAAATAGCCGGTGCCGACTTCGCGCTGATGCTTGGTCGCGGTATAGCCATGGACCTCCGCCGCGAATTCCGCCTCCTGCAGTTCCGAATAGGCCGCCATCTGGCGCTCCTTGTAGCCGCGGGCCAGTTCGAACATGCCGAAGTTCAGCTGGTGGAACCCGGCCAGTGTGATGAACTGGAATTTGTAGCCCATGGCGCCGAGTTCCTTCTGGAACTTCGCGATGGTCGCGTCGTCCAGGTTCTTCTTCCAATTGAACGATGGCGAGCAATTATAGGCGAGCAGCTTGCCCGGGTGGTGCTTGTGCACCCCTTCAGCGAACTTCCTTGCCTGCTGAAGATCCGGCTTCGAGGTTTCGCACCAGATCAGGTCCGCATGCGGAGCGTAGGCGACGGCGCGCGCGATGCAGGGCTCGATGCCGTTCCTGACGTGATAGAAGCCCTCGACCGTGCGGCCGGCGTCATAGTCGACAAAAGGCCGGTCGCGCTCGTCGATGTCGGAGGTGAGCAGCTTGGCGGCTTCCGCGTCGGTGCGCGCCACCACCAGCGTCGGCGTGCCCATCACGTCCGCTGCAAACCGGGCCGCATTAAGGTTGCGGATATGCGCTGCGGTCGGGATCAGCACCTTGCCGCCGAGATGGCCGCACTTCTTCTCCGACGCCAACTGGTCCTCATAGTGGACGCCAGCGGCACCGGCCTCGATGAAGGCCTTCATGATCTCGAACGCGTTGAGCGGCCCGCCAAAGCCGGCTTCGGCGTCGGCGACGATCGGCGCGAACCAGGTCTCGACCGAAAGACCCTTGCCTTCGGATGTCTCGATCTGGTCGGCGCGCTGCAGCGTGCGGTTGATGCGCTTGACCAGCTCCGGCGCCGCATTCGCCGGATAAAGCGACTGGTCCGGATACATGGCCGACGCGGTGTTGGCGTCGGCCGCGACCTGCCAGCCCGACAGATAGATCGCCTTCAAGCCCGCCCTGACCTGCTGCATGGCCTGGTTGCCCGACATGGCGCCGAGCGCATTGACGAAATCTTCCTCGTGGATCAGCTTCCACAGCCTGCTCGCGCCCATCTCCGCAAGCGTATGGCGAATCTGGACCGAGCCGCGCAGCCGCTTCACGTCCTCCGCCGAGTAGGGCCGTTCGATGCCGTCGAAACGGCCCTCCGGCGCGGACGGGACGAGGTTGTAAAAATCAGTCATCGATTGCTCCAGGTCAGTCTTGCTTGTTTAGATGGCCCGTTTGAGGGACGTATCTGTGGGCCGTTCACGTGTTACATTGTTTACATTGCGCCGCAAAAGTCGCCAGAAAAACCGGAGCTTGCCCGCTAAAATACGGGAAAACTGGTGTTGCGTTTGACAGATCGGGGCTGTAAATCTGTCATGATTGTAAAAAGCTGGATGAGCCCGCGACGGCGCGCCGTTATGTAAAACTCTTTTCAAGGTAGCCGATTGGCCGAGCAGAAGATTTTCGCCGGGCCGCGCATCCGCCGGCTTCGCAACGCCAAGGGCCTGACCCAGACGGCGATGGCCGAAGGCCTGGGCATCTCGCCGTCCTACCTCAATCTCATCGAGCGCAACCAGCGGCCGCTGACGGTGCAGCTGATCCTCAAGCTGGCGTCGGCCTACAAGATCGATCCGCACGAATTGCAGGGCGAGACCAAAGGATCGATCGCGGCGCTGAAGGAAGTGTTCGGCGATCCGCTGCTGGCCGGCGAACTGCCGGGCGACCAGGAACTGATCGACCTCGCCGAGATCGCGCCGAACGCTTCCGCCGCGATGGTGAAATTGTTTCGCGCCTATCGCGAGCAGGCCGATCGGCTGTCGGATCTCAATGAACTCCTGGCGCGGGAGGGCAGGGCGACCGCATTGTCCGGCACGCGCCTGCCTGTCGACGAAGTGCACGAGACTTTCGAGCGCAGGCCGAACCATTTCGCCGCGCTGGAGGAGGAAGCCGAGGCCTTCATTTCGCTGCTCGATCCAGGCGACGACCTGTTCGGCACGCTGAAGGCGTGGCTAAGGCGCGAGCACGGCATCGTGGTCAAGGTGCTGCCGGTGGCCACCATGCCGAACTGGCGCAGGCGCTACGATCGCCATTCGCAACGCCTGTTCCTGTCAGAGCGGCTCTCCCCCTTCGATCAGCTGCGCGAGGTCGCCATGGAGGCGAGCCTGATGCGCATGACGGTGGCCGTGGCGGGCGAGATCCAGACGTTGAAGCTCGGCACGGACGAAGCGCGCCGCTTAGCCCGTTTCGAGCTCGGCCGCTATGCGGCGCACGCGCTGATGATGCCCTATCACGCCTTTCATGCAGCGGCCGTCCGCGCCCGCTACGACATCGACGTCTTGCGTTCGCGCTTCGGCGTCTCCTTCGAGCAGGCGGCAAACCGCCTGACCATGCTGCAGCGGCCGAGCGCCTCAGGCGTACCGTTCTTCATGCTGGAGGTCGACAGTGCCGGCAACCGCTTCCGCAAGGCGGGCAGCCTGGGCTATCCGCAAAGCCGTTTCGGCGGCGCCTGTCCGAAGCTTCCTGTCCATGCGGCCTTTTCGCAGCCGGGCCGGATTCTGGTCGAGGCGGTGGAAATGCCGGACGGGACCGAGTTCCTCTGCATCGCCCGCACGCTCGAAGGGCCGCAAGGCGCCTTTTCCGAGCGGCCGCGGCGCACGGCGCTTCTGCTGGGCTGCGACATCGGCTTTCGCGACGAGATCGTCTACAGCGCGGCGCTGCCCGGACCGTCCGCCGCCAAGGCCGCGCAGAGCACGGCATATGCAACGCCGGTCGGCCCGGCCTGCAGGCTCTGCGAGCGCGTCGGCTGCCTGGCGCGCGCCGAGCCGCCGGTGACCCGGCCGCTTGGCCTCGACGAGATGGTGACGGGTCTCAGCGCCTTCGATTTCCAGGGGTAGCACCCCCCGCCAGCCGCAGCGGTTCAGCGGCCCGCAAGCCGGCTTTGTCCTACATTTCAGCGGATGCTGGATCACGCCTGGCTCCAGCATTTGCGCTACGCGAATGGGATATGGTGTGGTCGTCCGTGGTGGATCGTGCCGCCGGCAAATCGCTGACAGTCTCGCCTATGACCGATACCGCCTCGTCTCGCGTTGCCTTGGCTGCCGTCTCGCCGCGCGAGGAGCGGATCGGCATGCTGCTGGTCTTCCTGTCGGCGCTGATGTGGAGCTTTGGCGGCACCATCGCTCGCTTCATCCATGTCGGCGACAGCTGGACCGTGGTGTTCTGGCGCTCGATCTGGGCGGTGGGCTTCCTCGTCGCCTTCATGCTCTGGCGCGACGGCTGGCGCGGCACCTGGAGATTGTTCCGCGACATGGGCCTGCCTGGGCTGGGCGTCGCTCTCTGCTTCGCCACCGCCTCCACGAGCTTCATCGTCGCGCTCACCTACACGACGGTCGCCAACATCTTGTTGATGCAGGCCGGTGTCCCGCTTCTGGCGGCCATGCTCGCCTGGGTGCTGTTTCGCGAACGCGTGACCCCAGGAACCTGGGTCGCCATTGCCGCCGTCATCACCGGCGTGGCCATCATGGTCTCGGAATCGCTTGACGGCGCCGTCTCGCCGATCGGCGATGGCCTGGCGCTGCTGATCGCGGTGATGTTGTCGTTCGCGACCGTGATCACCCGGCGCTTTGCCCATGTGCGCATGGTGCCGGCCACTTGCCTCGGCGCATTGCTCGCCGGTGCTTTTGCTGCCTCGCAAGCCACGGAATTCACCGTCTCCGGGCGCGACATGGGCTTTCTCTTCGCCTTCGGCGTCATCAATCTCGGCGTCGGTCTTGCTTTTTTCGCCATGGGCGCCCGCCTGGTGCCCGCGGCCGTCGCGGCGCTGCTCGGCACTTTCGAGCCGATCCTCGGTCCGATCTGGGTGTGGCTCGTCCATTCCGAGGTGCCGTCGGGGCGCACCATCATCGGCGGCGCGGTCGTCATCGCCGCGCTGCTTGTTCATATTGCGTTTGAGTTCAAGCGGCAGACCCGGCCCGAGCGGCCGGGCATCACCGGGCTGCCGTCTCCCAATTGATGCTCGCGTGTCTTCCCCATTGACAACTCCGCTGCGGGGCGGGCAGGCTGCAATTACGGCAACAACAAGACAGGCGTATCTTGCCAAGTGACTCCGCCGGCCTCATCGAGGCCGGACCGCATCGTTACATCTCTGCTTACGCCGCGGCCAACGCCGCTGAGGCCGTCCGAACAGCTTCCTGGAAAGGAGGCAAGGGCGGCGCCCGTCACTCAACGATCCGGCGCACTGCCAGGCGCGCGCGCTTGTGGCTCTCCGGAAATCTCCATAGTCTGAAACAAACGCCGTCCCGCGCCCATGTCGCGACGAGCCGGCACGGGAACACTCACCAAAGGAGAATATCATGATCCGCAAAGCGCTTTTGCTTTCGGCGACTTCGGCCTTTCTGACGCTCTTCGCCGCGAGCGGCCATGCCGACGACCGCGTCGTCAACGTCTATAACTGGTCGGACTATATCGACAGCTCGATCATCGAGGACTTCACCAAGAAGACCGGCATCAAGGTCGTCTACGACACTTTCGATTCCAACGAGATCCTGGAGACGAAGCTGCTGGCCGGGGGCAGCGGCTATGATGTCGTGGTGCCCAGCGCCAATTTCCTGGCGCGCCAGATCCAGGCCGGCGTCTTCCAGAAGCTCGACAAGTCCAAGCTGCCGAACATCTCCAACATGTGGGATGTCATTTCGGAGCGCACCGCAAAGTATGATCCGAACAATGAGTACTCGGTCAACTATATGTGGGGCACGGTCGGCCTCGGCTACAACGTCAAGAAGGTGCAGGCGGCACTCGGCACCGACAAGATCGACAGCTGGGACGTGTTCTTCAATCCGGAGAGCCTCGCCAAGCTCAAGGATTGCGGCGTCTATGTGCTGGATTCCCCCTCCGACATCATTCCGGCCACGTTGAAACATCTCGGCCTCGATCCAAACAGCACCTCGCCCGACGATATCGCCAAGGCCGAGGAGGCCCTGCTCAAGGTCCGCCCGTATATTCGCAAGTTCCATTCCTCGGAATACATCAACGCGCTGGCAAACGGCGACATCTGCCTGGCGATCGGCTGGTCGGGCGATGTGTTCCAGGCGCGAAACCGCGCCGAGGAGGCCAAGCAGGGCGTCGAGATCGGCTATTCGGTGCCCAAGGAAGGCGCCCAGATGTGGTTCGATCAGATGGCGATCCCCGCCGACGCGCCGCATGTCGCGGAAGCGCATGAGTTCATCAACTACATGATGACCCCGGAAGTCATCGCCAAATCCTCGAATTATGTGCTCTACGCCAACGGCAACAAGGCCTCGCAGCAGTTCGTCGACAAGGCCCTGCTGGAGGACACCTCGGTCTATCCGGACGAGGAGACGACCAAGAAGCTTTACACCGTGCAGCCCTACGATCCCAAGACACAGCGCATCATCACGCGCACCTGGACCAAGATCGTCACCGGCCAATAAGCATCGAGACGCGACCCCGGCAGAAACTGCCGGGGTCGCTTTCTTTAGAAGCAATTCCAGCAACAGTGTGGGACGGTTTTCCGCCCCCGGAATTGCGTCAAAAACAAAAAGCTGGAGCGGTTCGGCGTTTTCTCGAAACCATGAACCGTTCCAGCGGAACGAAACAGACCCGGAGTGGGACATGAAATCGCTTGGCAGCATCCGCAGGGATTTCGCGCCATGGAATGATCCGAGCGCCAAGCCGTATATCCAGTTCGACAAGGTGACCAAGAAGTTTGGCGACTTCACCGCTGTCAACAATCTGTCGCTGACCATCTTCGAACGTGAGTTCTTCGCCCTGCTCGGCGCCTCGGGCTGCGGCAAGTCGACCCTGCTCAGGATGCTCGCCGGCTTCGAGGAGCCGACCGCGGGGCGCATTCTGCTCGACGGCCAGGACCTGCGCGGCATTCCGCCCTATAAGCGGCCGGTGAACATGATGTTCCAGTCTTATGCGCTGTTTCCGCATATGACGGTGGAAAGGAACATCGCCTTCGGCCTCAAGCAGGAAGGCATGCCCGCTCCCGATATCGAAAAGCGCGTCGCCGAGATGCTGAGGCTGGTCAAGCTCGAGCAGTTCGCCAAGCGCAAGCCGCACCAGCTTTCCGGCGGTCAGCGCCAGCGCGTGGCGCTTGCCCGCTCGGTCGCCAAGCGGCCGAAGGTGCTTTTGCTGGACGAGCCGCTCGGCGCGCTCGACAAGAAGCTGCGTGAGGAGACGCAGTTCGAACTGATGGACCTGCAGCAGGAACTTGGGCTTACCTTCGTCGTCGTCACCCACGACCAGGAGGAAGCCATGACCATGGCCGACCGCATCGCCATCATGGACAGGGGCGAGGTGATGCAGGTGGCGACGCCGGCGGAAATCTACGAGGCCCCGACGTCGCGCTTCGTGGCGCATTTCGTCGGCAATGTGAACATGTTCGAGGGCAAGGTTGCCGAGCGGGCAGCGAATACGACGCGCATCACCGGCGCGACCGGTGCGCAGATCGTTGTCGAGAATGCCACCGACACCACCAAGGGCGCCGACATCGTCTTCGCGATCCGGCCCGAGAAGATCAAGGTATCGTCGAGGAAGCCGGCCGATGCCGTCAATGCGCTGGAAGGCGAAGTCTATGACGTTGCGTATCTTGGCGACATGACCGTCTACCACATCAAGCTCGACGACGGACAGATGGTGCGGGCAAGCGCGTTGAACGCTGCCCGCGTCAGCGACGACCCTCTGACCTGGAACGATCGCGCCTGGGTCTCCTTCCGGCCGGACGCCGGCGTCGTGCTGACAAGGTAACAGGGCGGCCATGACCAACATCGCCGCCGCCCCTTCCTCGGCCGAAACCGCCGCTCAGTTGCCGACCAAGCTGGCGAAGGGCTTCGTTGACCGTCTCGTTATCATCGTTCCCTATCTCTGGCTGCTGTTCTTCTTCCTTGTCCCGTTCATCATCGTCTTCAAGATCTCGCTGTCGCAGACGGCGATCTCGATGCCGCCTTACACTCCTGTGCTCGATTTCGGCGACGGCATTTCCGGATTCTTCGCCGGCTTTCGCGAGCTCAACTTCGACAACTACACCTGGCTGACCCAGGACGCGCTTTACTTCAACGCCTATGTGACCAGCCTGATCATCGCGGGCATCTCGACGGTGTTGACGCTGGTCGTCGGCTATCCGATCGCCTATGGCATGGCGCGCGCGCCGGCGACGATCCGGCCGACCTTGCTAATGCTGGTGATCCTGCCGTTCTGGACCTCGTTCCTGATCCGCGTCTATGCCTGGATCGGCATCCTGAAACCCGAAGGGCTGCTCAACCAGGTGCTGCTCGCCACTGGCCTGATCAGCCAGCCGCTGGTCATCCTCAACACCTACACCGCGATCTTCATCGGCATCGTCTATTCCTATCTGCCCTTCATGGTGCTGCCGCTCTACTCGTCGCTGGAGAAGATGGACTATTCGCTGATCGAGGCGGCGCAGGATCTCGGCTGCCCGCCGATCGGTGCCTTTTGGAAGATCACCTTCCCGCTGTCGCTGCCGGGCGTGATTGCCGGCTGCCTGCTGGTCTTCATCCCGGCGGTCGGCGAGTTCGTCATACCGGACCTTCTCGGCGGCTCGCAGACGCTGATGATCGGCAAGACGCTGTGGAACGAATTCTTCGCCAACCGCGATTGGCCGGTCTCCTCGGCGGTGGCGGTCATCCTGCTCCTGGTGCTGACCGTCCCGATCATGTTCTTCCAGCAAGCTCAAGCGAAAGCCCAGGAGCAAGGCAAATGAACGCCACCTGGAGCCGCTTCAACATCACTTCGATCGTGCTCGGTTTTGCCTTTCTCTATCTGCCGATCGTGCTTCTCATCGTCTTTTCCTTCAACGAATCCAAGCTCGTCACCGTTTGGGGCGGCTTTTCGACGAAATGGTACGTGTCGCTGTTCCACAACCAGGGCCTGATGGACGCCACCTGGGTGACAGCCCGCGTCGGCGTCATCTCGGCGACCGTTGCCACCGTGCTCGGCACGCTGGCGGCGATCACCTTGACCCGCTACACACGCTTCAAGGGACGAGTGCTGTTTTCCGGCATGGTCTTTGCGCCGCTGGTCATGCCGGAAGTCATCACCGGCCTGTCGCTGCTCTTGCTCTTCGTGGCCGTCGGACTTGACCGAGGCTTCTTCACCGTCACGCTCGCCCACATCACCTTCACCATGTGCTTCGTGGCCGTCGTCGTGCAGTCGCGCCTGGTCTCCTTCGACCGCTCGCTGGAGGAAGCCGCGATGGACCTCGGCGCGCCGCCGGTGAAGACCTTCTTTCAGATCACCTTGCCCGTCATCTTGCCGGCGATCATCTCCGGCTGGATGCTGGCCTTCACGCTCTCGCTCGACGATCTGGTCATCGCCTCCTTCACCTCGGGCCCCGGCGCCACGACGCTGCCGATGAAGATCTACAGCCAGGTGCGCCTCGGCGTGACGCCTGAGATCAATGCCGCCTGCACCATCCTGATCGCCGTCGTCGCGATCGGCGTCATCATTGCCTCGATCGCCAACAAGCGCCGCGAGGTCCAGCGCCAGCGCGATGAGCAGGCGGCGCAACGCGGATAGGGAACAAAGACGGGCGCGACCTGCGCCTTGTTCTATTGGCCTGAAACGCCGCGGCTGATCGGCGAGATGAACGGAGTGCTCCAGTTGCCGCCGACGAAGAACAACGACTGCTTTGAGGGCTGCGGCGCCTGCACCGCTGTCTGACCGGCGGTAGCCGGTTGTTGGGCCGGCTGTTGCTGCGCAGGTTGTCCGTTCGGGATGATGCCGCCCGAGAGCGCCAGCCCGCGCCCGGTATAGGAGGCGATGCCCGAAAGCCAGATCTTGTACTTCTGTGCATTGACCTCGGCCTTGTCCAGCCGCGCCACACCTTTCGAGATGCTCGCCTTGATCTCGGCGCCGTCGATGGGCAGCGAGCCGTCGGCGACGTCGTCGAGGGCGAAGAATCCGCCCTGTTCGTTGCGCTTGAGAAAGGCAGGCAGGTTGAGGCCGTTGAGCGAGCCCGGCCCGAACGTCGCCGAGAAAGACCCGTCGGCGTTCTCGAAGATCGAGTCCCAGGCCTTGCCCGGCCCCTTCAGAATGACCGAGACGGTTCCGGTTCCGGCCGGCACCAGCCGCGTCATCCCCGCCGCGGTGGCGAAGGCGCCGGTGTCGACGTCCGATGCCAAAAGCCGCAACTCGACCTGAGTGCCGTCCGGCTTGCGGTCGAAGCGCAGGCTGCTCTGGATGTTGCCGTTGAAGGCCGACGCGTCGGAGATGTCGAAGACGGCAAGCCCGTTCTTGACCTGCGCGGTCGCGGCGACATCGGCAAGCTGGATCGGGCCGGCGGTGGCGTGCGCCGCCGACAGCCTGAGATCGAGGTTGATCTTGTCGGCGAAGCCGGTGTCGAACTCGCCGGGGCCTGCCTGGCCGGCGGGAGCGATCGGCTCCGTCTCGGT
>NZ_RZSV01000175.1:0-12280 GCF_004023205.1 Mesorhizobium sp. M1A.F.Ca.IN.020.03.2.1
GGTCGAACGCGGTGCCGCGCAGGCCTCTCATGACAACAAGCAGGCGAAATGCCTTCATCATCCACGGGCCGAAACTCGATTTCCTCGGCTTGCCGTCATTGCCGCGCCGCCCGAGGATCGGCGGCGCGAGGTGAAATTCCAGCTTTTCGTAGCTTTGGAACTGCCTTGCGAGATCGGCGGCGAAGCTGCCGTCGGTGTAAAGCCGGGCCACCTCATACTCGTCCTTGATCGCCATCAGCTTGAAGAGGTTTTTCGCGGCCGCCTCGGTGACGGCCGTCGAGCCGGGAACCGCTGTCGCCTCGGCTGCGCGCAGCGCCGCGATCCTGTTGGCATAGCGCTTGCCATAGGCGGCGTTCTGGTAGGCGGTGAGGAAAGCCACCCGCCGGGCGACAATGTCGTCGAGCGTTTCGGGTGCCGACGCCGGCTTGCCGGTACGACCGACCAGGCCGCGCACGAAATCCGGCTGGTGCGCGGCGCGACGGCCCCAGCGGAAGGCGGCGATGTTCATCACCACCGCTTCGCCGTTCAATTCTATCGCTTTTTCAACGGCTTCGGCCGAGAGCGGCAGCCCGCCATGCTGGAAGGCGAAGCCGAGCATGAACATGTTGGCGCCGAGCGAATTGCCGAACAGCGCGGTCGCCGTGCGGGTGGCATCGAAGAAGTGGGCCTTGTCGTCGCCGGCGGCGGCACGGATCGCCTTCTTCAGCCGCTCGACCGGCAGCGAAAAATCGGCGGAACGGGTGAATTCGCCGGGCATGATCTCGGCGGTGTTGGCGAGGAACATGGTATGGCCCTCGCGCACCGCGGCGAGCACCTTTTTGGCGCCGGAGACGACGAGGTCGCAGCCAAGCACAAGATCGGCCTTGCCAGCGGAAACGCGGATGGCGTGGATGTCCTCGGGCGTCGGGGCGATGCGGACATGGGTGAAGACCGAGCCGCCCTTCTGGGCAAGGCCCGCCATGTCGATCATGCCGCAGCCCTTGCCCTCGATATGGGCAGCCATGCCCAGCACCGCGCCGATGGTGACGACGCCGGTGCCGCCGACACCGTCGATGATCGCCGCCCAGCCCTGAGATCCGAGTGGAAATTCGGCGGGTGACGGCACGCCTTCGAGCGGATCGCTCTTGCCGGCAATCCCCTCGGCCTTCCTGATCTTGCCGCCATGCACCGTCACGAAAGAGGGGCAGAAGCCGTTGAGGCAGGAAAAATCCTTGTTGCAGCTCGACTGGTCGATCCGGCGCTTGCGGCCGAATTCTGTCTCGACCGGCTGGATCGAGACGCAGTTCGACTGCACGCCGCAATCGCCGCAGCCTTCGCAGACCAGCTCGTTGATGAAGACGCGCTTGTCGGGATCGGGGAAGGTGCCGCGCTTGCGGCGCCGGCGTTTTTCCGCGGCGCAGGTCTGGTCATAGAGAAGCACCGACACCCCCTTGACCTCGCGCAGCTCGCGCTGCACGAGGTCGAGGTCGTCGCGGTGATGGATCGTGGCGCCGGGCGGGAAATCGGCCTTGCCGGCATATTTGGCCGGCTCGTCGGTGACGACGGCGATGCGCTCGACGCCCTCGGCGCGCACCTGTTTGGCGATCATATCGACGGTGAGGCCACCTTCGTGCGGCTGGCCGCCGGTCATGGCGACTGCGTCATTGTAGAGGATCTTGTAGGTGATGTTGGCGCCCGAGGAGAGCGCAAAGCGGATCGCCAGCGCGCCGGAGTGGTTGTAGGTGCCGTCGCCGAGATTCTGGAAGATATGGCCGCGCTTGGAGAACGGCGCCTGGCCGACCCATTGCGCGCCCTCGCCGCCCATGGCGGTGAAGCCGACCGTGTTCCGGTCCATCCACAGCGCCATGAAGTGGCAGCCGATGCCGGCGGCGGCAAGCGAGCCCTCCGGCACCTTGGTCGAGGAATTGTGCGGGCAGCCCGAGCAGAAAAACGGCGTGCGCGAACCGATGTCGACGGTATCGGCGAGCATCGCCTGGAACTGGCGCAGCTTCGCCACCCGCGCCGCGATCTCCTCCGAGGGGCCGATGGTGCGCAGGATACGCTCGCCGAGCGCGATCGCGATCTCGTTCGGGTCGAGCGCGCCCTTTGCCGGAAACAGCCAGTCCCCGCGCTCGTCCTTCTTGCCGACGATGGCAGGCTGAATAGCGGAGCCGTAGAGGTTCTCGCGCAACTGCACCTCGATCAACGAGCGCTTCTCCTCGACGACGACGATGGTCTCGAGGCCTCGGGCGAAGTCGGCGACATGCTGATAATCGAGCGGCCAGGGGCAGCCGACCTTGAACAGGCGGATACCGATGCGATTGGCCGCATTTTCGTCGATGCCGATATCCTCCAGCGCCTGGCGGACGTCGAGATAGCTCTTGCCTATGGTGATGATGCCGAGCTTCGGGTTGCGGCCGCCCGAATAGACGGTCCGATTGAGCCCGTTGGCGTGGATGAAGGCGGAGGCGGCGGCGCGCTTGTGCTCATGCAGGCGCTCCTCCTGGCCGAGCATGTCGATCTCGTGGCGGATGTTCAGACCGCCCGGCGGCATGTCGAAGTCGGGAATGACGATGTCCAGCCGCGCGATCGAGGCGTCGACCGAAGCGGTCGATTCGATGTTGTCCTTGACGCATTTGATCGCCGCCCAGGTGCCGGCGAAACGCGACATGGCGAAGCCAAAGAGACCGTAGTCTATGATCTCCTGGACGCCGGCGGGGTTGAGGATCGGCACCATGGTGTCGACGAACAGGAATTCGGTGGCATGTGCGTTCGTTGAGGATTCGGCCATGTGGTCGTCGCCCATCAGGGCGAGAACGCCGCCATTTTTCGACGAGCCGGCGAGATTGGCGTGGCGGAAAACGTCGCCGGAGCGGTCGATGCCCGGCCCCTTGCCGTACCAGACGGCAAAGACGCCGTCATGGGTGCCTTCGCCGAGCAGCTCGGTCTGCTGCGAGCCCCAGCAGGCGGTGGCGGCGAGCTCTTCGTTGAGGCCCGGCTGAAAGACGATGTCGGCCTGCGCAAGCTGCCGCTTCGCCTTCCACAGCTGCATGTCGAGGCCGCCGAGCGGTGAGCCGCGATAGCCGGAGACGAAGCCTGCGGTGTTGAGGCCGGCGCGACGGTCGCGCTCACGCTGCATCAAAAGCATGCGCACGACGGCTTGCGCCCCGGACAGGAAAACGCGCTCCTTGGCAAGGTCGAACTTGTCGTCGAGCGCGACGTCATGCAGCGTCATCAGGCATGTCCTCTGCGGAGGCGCGCCGCGGATCGGCGGCCAACGTCGGAGTGAGAGGCCGCAGTCTTTCTTCCCTTGCGGGACAGGTCAAACGAAATCGCAGCGGCCAGAGCGCACGCAACAAACGGTCCCGCTGGAAGCGGTCGCCGCATTCAATCGCACGCTAAACGCTTTGCAGCGCACGAAAATTTCGACCGGTCAACGGGCCTCAAGCCGCCTTCGAGCAATCCGGCTTGGGCGCATCCGGCAGCTTGCCGTCGGGATGGCCGGCAAGGTCCGGGTTGAGCTCGTATTTCGGCCCGATCACCAGCGGCCGGTCCGGCAGCATGGTCTGGTCCGCCGAGGAGGTCATCGTCGTCTCGAGGCTTTGAAGCAACGTGCCGCTCGAATCCTCGATGCGGATCGTGACGGAATAGGGCTTGTCCTTGACCACGCAGGTGAGCGGCGGGCTGGTCAAGGTGATATGCGGGAGCTTCGGCCAGATCTTCTGGTTGACGATGAGCGGGTCGCCGCCGGCCGGATTCTGGAAATTCACCACCGCAATCTGTCCCTCGCCCATCGGCCGCAGCGGTCTCAGCGTGATGACATAGGTGGCGATGCCAAGCCGGTAGTTGAACTCGAACAGCTTGCCGGAAATGGCGAAGAGCTGCTCCTTGCCGGTGTCGCGGCAGGCGCCGAGCGCCGTCGCGGCGATCAGGGCCGCGCCGAGAGCGATCGAACGGAATTTTCTAAGCATTGGTGGCCTCCCTGGCCGCCGTGCGGCGGCGATAATAGCGGTTCGCTTTCTGGCGGTTGCCGCAGACGGCCATGTCGCACCAGAGGCGGCTTGAGTTGCGGCTGCGGTCGACGAAGAGCCAACTGCAGTTCGGACAGATCCTGAGCCTGGGAACGGTGTCGTCGCGCAGCAGCGAAAGCGCCGAGACGGCCAAAGCCGCCTCGAACGCTATCGGCGTCGCCGGATCGCCAAAGGGCCTGCCCGGTGCGCTGATCTCGATGCTGCTGCCGGAGAGGCCGTTGGCGCAGGCGGTCAGGAAATCCGGCAGATGGCCGGCGGCGATCGCGCCTTTCGCTATGGCATGGCGGAACAGGCGGTCCGTCGCCTCGCGTATCGACAGCACGACCGCGGCGATGCCGCCCGGTTCAGGCGCCTCCAGCCGCCGGCCGCCAAGCTCGGCGGCGCGAAAGCCGCTCGCCGCCTCGGCGAAGCGGGCGATCTCGGCCGGATCAGCGAAACGGTCGAAGGTCTTTTCCGGATCGTTGCGCAGGACGACCGTGTTCGCCGTGTCGAGCGCGAGGATGCCGCCGGTGAAGCGGTGCGGGGTCCAGGATACCGTCATGCCGGAAATCTAACCGATAAAACGTATTTGACAAGTTAGATTTCGGATGCAACGCTCCAAACAGGGCCATTTCGCGCGGCCCTAGGGATGCTCCATGCTCTATTTCTATCAGCAGGTGCTGAACGGGCTGCATTCGGGCGCGCTCTATGCGCTGCTCGCCTTCGGCTACGTGCTGACCAACGGCATCCTGCACCGCACCAACCTTGCCTATGGCGCGCTGTTTGCCTTTTGCGGCCACACCATGATCCTGACCGCCGCCTTCGGCTATCAGGCGCTGTGGCTGACGCTGTTTGCCTCGGTCGCGCTAGGTATCGTTGCTGCCCTGCTCTATTCGGTGCTGATCAGCCAGGTGCTGTCGCGCAGCGTGTTCGAGAGGCTGGCGGACCGGTCGCCTAATGCGATCGTGGTGACGACGCTCGGCATCTTGCTGTTCCTGTCGGAAGCAAGCCGCATCGCCGCCGACACCCATGATCTCTGGCTGCCGCCGATGCTCGCCCAGCCCGTCGTCTTCGCGCAGGGTGCCGGCTTCAAGGTGACGCTGACCGTTATCCAGCTCTTGGATTGCGCGGCGGTGATGGCGATGGTGGCGGTGGCCGCGTGGCTGTTTTCGCATTCGCGCTTCGGACGCGCCTGGCGGGCCGTGTCCGACGACCCGAAGGCGGCCGCGATGTGCGGCATCGACGTCACCGCGGTGTTCCGCCGCGCGGTGCTCTATGGCGGCTTCTGCGCGGCTTTTGCCGGCATGCTCGCCGGCATCTATTACGGCAACATCAGCTTCGGCACGGGCCTTGTCTACGGCCTCAAGATCCTGTTCGTGACGGCGGTCGGCGGCTACATGTCGCCGCTCAAGGCTGCTCTCGGTGCCGCGGCCTTCGGCATGGCCGAATCGCTGTGGGCCGGTTATTTCCCGCTCGAATGGCGCGACGGCTGGATATACCTCTTCCTCGTCGCCATGCTGGTGCTGATCGGCGCCGGCCGCGACCAGGCCAAGGTCGCCTGAAACCCATCAGACTTTGGTTGCATGACGCGCCGTGAGGTGACCGGTTTTTACCGTTGCTCGCCGCGTGGATCGCCGGCACGTGCTTTGCCATGTTGACCAACCGGACCACGCACTGCATACCGTTGGGCCAAGCGGCGCGACACCGGAGGGGGACTCGGGCGCGGCGCCAGCACTTTGAGTTAGGCATCGTGCTTCTCGAAAATCGAACGCGATTCTCGGGGCCGGTGCGCGAGGGAGGAAATGCATGGCAGGGCTGCTCGCTCTATCCACGACGATCGACCGCATCAACGAGTTCATCGGCCGCTGGGTCTCGTGGCTGATCCTGCTTGCGATCCTGGTGAGCGCCGGCAACGCCGTCATCCGCAAGATGTTCGACATCTCCTCCAACGCCTGGCTCGAACTGCAGTGGTATCTGTTCGGCGCCGCCTTCATGCTGGCCGCCGCGTATACGCTGAAACAGAACGACCATATCCGCATCGACATCGTCTACGGCATGTTCCCCCGCCGCGTGCAGCACTGGATCGACCTCCTCGGCCATCTCCTCTTCCTGATGCCGTTCGTGGTGCTGATGGTTTTCTACTTCGTGCCTTACGTGTCGCTGTCCTTCCGCAGCGGCGAGATGTCGACCAATGCCGGCGGGCTGATCGTCTGGCCGGCCAAGGCCATCCTGCTCGTCGGCTTCTTCCTGCTGGCCATCCAGGGTGTCTCGGAGATCATCAAGAAGATCGCCATCATGCGCGGCGACATGGAGGATCCCACTCCCTATGTCTCGGCCCACGACCAGGCCAAGCTCGAGGCCGAAGCGCTTGCCGAAGAAGCCAAGGCGCTGTCCGGCGAGGTGCGCTCATGATCGAGTTCATCGCGCAGAACATGGCGCCGATCATGTTCGCCTCGCTGATCATCTTCCTTTTGATCGGCTACCCCGTCGCCTTCTCGCTCGCTGCGAACGGCCTGTTGTTCTTCTTCATCGGCGTGCTCTTGTCGCCCTATTCCGGCGGCTCGATCAACCTCGCCTGGCCGCTGCTGCATGCGCTGCCGGATAATTTCTACGGCACAAGGGTGATGTCGAACGACACGCTGCTGGCCATTCCATTCTTCACTTTCATGGGAATCGTGCTGGAGCGATCCGGCATGGCCGAGGACCTGCTCGACACGGTCGGGCAGCTGTTCGGCCCGATCCGCGGCGGGCTTGCCTATGCGGTGATCTTCGTCGGCGCACTGCTTGCCGCAACGACCGGCGTGGTGGCGGCCTCCGTCATCGCCATGGGGCTGATCTCGCTGCCGATCATGCTGCGCTACGGCTACGACCGGCGCCTCGCCTCGGGCGTTATCGCGGCTTCCGGCACACTGGCCCAGATCATCCCCCCCTCGCTGGTGCTGATTGTGCTGGCCGACCAGCTTGGACGCTCGGTGGGCGACATGTATGCGGGCGCGCTGATCCCCGGCCTCGTTTTGACCGGCATCTACATGCTCTACATCCTGATCATGTCGATCGTCCGGCCGAACTCGATGCCGGCATTGCCGCTCGAGGCCCGCACGCTCGGCCACGGCGTGATTTCGCTGATCGTGGCGCTGCTGGTGACCGGCGCGATTTCCTATGCGGCCTATCGTTACCTCGCGCCGACGCATGGCGACAATGCGGACATCCTTGGCGCCACCGTCGGCGTGATCGTCATCTACATCGTGGCGATCGCCGACCAGCGCCTCCACATCAACATGATGTCCAAGCTGGCACAGCAGGTGGTGATCGTGCTGATCCCGCCGCTGGCGCTGATCTTCCTGGTGCTGGGCACCATCTTCCTCGGCATCGCCACCCCAACCGAGGGCGGCGCCATGGGCGCCGTCGGCGCGCTGATCATGGCGGGCTTCAAGGGGCGACTGACGATGGATGTCATCAAGCAGGCGCTGGCCTCGACGACGCGGCTCTCCGCCTTCGTGCTGTTCATCCTGATCGGCGCGCGCGTCTTCTCGCTCACCTTCTACGGCGTCAACGGCCATATCTGGGTCGAGCATCTCTTGACCTCGCTGCCGGGCGGCGAGACCGGCTTCCTGATCGGCGTCAACGTGCTGGTTTTCGTGCTCGCCTTCTTCCTCGACTTCTTCGAGCTCGCCTTCATCATCGTGCCGTTGCTGGCGCCCGCCGCCGACAAGCTCGGCATCGACCTGATCTGGTTCGGCGTGCTGCTTGGCGTGAACATGCAGACCAGCTTCATGCATCCGCCGTTCGGCTTCGCGCTGTTCTACCTGCGTTCGGTCGCGGCGCGCGTGCCCTATCTCGACCGCATCACCGGCAAGCAGATCGCGCCGGTCACCACCGGCCAGATCTACTGGGGCGCGGTGCCGTTCGTCTGTATCCAGGTGATCATGATCGGGCTTACCATCGCCTTCCCGCAAATGGTAATGCGCTACAAGGGCACCGCGGTCGAGCCGAGCACGATCGACCTCAAGCTGCCGGACATGCCGGGACTTGCGCCGCTCGGCACGCCGCCGGGCGACAATGGCGCGGCGCCCGCCAGTGGCGGCTCGGCGCCCGCCGCGCCTGGCACCCCGGACTTGTCACAGCCGCCGAATTTCGGCGATACGGCCCCCGCCAAGCCGGCGACGCCGGCACCCGATCTTTCCAAGCCGCCGAGTTTCAACTGAGGTGACCAAGTCATGAGAGCCGTACGGCTGGAAGCAATCGGCGGCATCGCCCTTCGTGCGGTCGACAAACCTGCGCCGGGGCCGGAGGATGTTCTGGTGCGGATCGAAGCCTGCGGCGTCTGCGGCACGGACCGCCACCTGTTCCATGGCGAATTCCCGTGCACGCCGCCGGTCACGCTTGGCCACGAATTCTGCGGCATCGTCGAGGCGGTCGGCGACGCGGTGTCCGGCATCGCCGTCGGCGATCGGGTCACGGGCGACCCCAACATCGCCTGCGGGCGCTGCAGCCAGTGCCGGGCCGGCCGCGTCAATTTGTGCAGCAATCTCAGGGCCATCGGCATCCACCGGGACGGCGGTTTCGCCGATTATGTCGTGATGCCGCAAGGCCAGGCCTTCCTCCTGCCCGGCAACCTCCAGCCGACGCATGGCGCCTTCTGCGAGCCGCTGGCCTGCTGCCTGCACGGCATCGACCTCGCCGGAATCAGGCCCGGCGACTCGGTGGTGGTGCTCGGCGGCGGCGTCATCGGCCTGCTCACCATGCAATTGGCGAAGCTTGCCGGTGCCGCGACCATCATCCTATCGACCAGGCAGGCCTCGCGCCGCGCGCTGGCCGAAGAACTCGGCGCGACCGCTACGGTCGATCCAAGCGCCGTCGATCCCATCGAGGCCATCGCCGGAAAAGCCGGGCTTGTGCCGGGCGGCGTCGACGTGGTGCTGGAATGCGCCGGGGTTCGCGACACGGTCGAGCAGTCGATGCGAATTGCCAAGGCCGGAGGCACGGTGGTGATCGTCGGCGTGATGCCGCAGGGGCAGAAGGTGGCTTTCGAGCCTTTCGACGTGCTGTTCCGGGAGTTGAAGGTCCTCGGGTCCTTCATCAATCCCTTCACGCATCGACGCGCCGCGGACCTCATCGCGTCCGGCGCGATCGAGATCGACAAGCTGATTTCCAGGCAGGTGCCACTCGAAGAGGCGCCGCAGGTGATCTCGAACCCAGCCGCCCCCGGCGAGGTCAAGGTGCTGGTCGTGCCGGGCCGGACCTGAAGTCCTGCAACGTTGGCGATTGGCGAAACCGGCGGTGACAGCGCCCTCTCCCCGTCACCATAGGGGAGAGGGCTAATCCCCGGCTACAGCTTGCCGTTACGCTGCTGCACCATCATGAAGGTATCGTAGTTGTATTCGGCGACCTGGGCCCAGAGATAGTGCTCCTTGCGGAAGCCTTTGATGGATTCCCAGATCTTCTTGAACGGCGCGTTGTTGGCCTCCATTTCGGCATAGACTTCGTTGGCCTTTTCGAAGCAGGCAGCCATGATTTCCTGGCTGAAGGGGGCCAGCTTGGCGCCGCTGGCGACCAGCCGCTTCACCGCCGCCGGATTGAGGTAGTCGTATTTCTGCAGCATGTTGGCGTCGGCGGCTTGCGCGGCCGTGTGCACCAGCGACTTGTAGGCGGGCGACAATTCCTCGTATTTGGCCTTGTTGAACATCAGATGCACGGTCGGGCCGCCTTCCCACCAGCCGGGATAGTAGTAGTAGGGCGCGACCTTGTAGAAGCCGAGCTTCTCGTCGTCATAAGGGCCGACCCATTCGGCGGCGTCGATCGTGCCCTTTTCCAGCGCCGGGTAGATGTCGCCGCCGGCGATCTGCTGCGGCACGACGCCGAGCTTCTGCACCACTTTGCCGGCAAAGCCGCCGATGCGCATCTTGAGGCCGGAAAGATCGGCGACCGTGTTGATCTGCTTGCGGAACCAGCCGCCCATCTGCACGCCGGTGTTGCCGCCCGGCAGGCCGAATAGGCCTTGCGTTGCAAGGAATTCGTTGAAGAGGTCAATGCCGCCGCCATGATAGTGCCAAGCGTTCATGCCGCGCGCGTTAAGCGAGAACGGCACTGCGGCACCCAGCGCCCAGGTTGGGTCCTTGCCCCAATAGTAATATGCCACCGTGTGGCATGCCTCGACGGTGCCTGCGGCGGTGGCGTCGGCCGCCTGCAGGCCGGGAACGAGCTCGCCCGAGGCGAAGACCTGAACCTGGAAATTGCCGTCGGTCGCTTCCGACAGCATTTTTGAGAACACTTCCGCACCGCCATAGATCGTGTCGAGCGATTTCGGGAAGGACGATGCCAGCCGCCAGGTCACTTTCGGATTGGACTGGGCTATCGCCGGCGTGGCAAGCGCGGCGGCCGCTGCCGCGACACCAACACCGGATGCACCGGCCTTACGGATGAACGAACGACGATCCATGCATTTTCCTCCCGTTTAGAACCAACAGACCGATGCTCGGACATCCGCGGTGCCCTGATCGGCTGCGCGAAACAATACACGGGCAAGATGTCGAGTCCAGCACCGCGGGCAACGTGCAACTATAGTCTAACGCCGACCGTCCTGGCCCATTCGGAGAGCCGAAACTTGCCATGGCAAAGTGCCGACTGATCGCCTATTTTGTAGGCAGAATAATTCGTTAGCCCTCGATGGAACCCGTATCCAAAATGCAGCAGCCGCTCGTTGCCGTCTCAACCGATGTCCGCCAGTTCGACAACTACACATGGCATGCCGCGCCCCAGCAATATATCGAAGCGGCGATCGCTGGCGCCGGCGTGTTCCCGCTCCTGGTGCCGTCCTTCGGCGACCGGCTCGATTTCGACGAGCTGCTGTCCTCGGTCGACGGCGTCATGGTGACGGGTTCGAAATCCAACGTGCATCCCTCGCTCTATGGCGGCGATCCCAGCGAGGCCAACGGCCCCTACGACCCGGCGCGCGACTCCACCACGCTGCCGCTGATCCGCAAGGCGATCGAGCGCGGCGTGCCGCTGCTCGCCATCTGCCGCGGGATCCAGGAGCTCAACGTGGCGCTGGGAGGGACGCTCGGCACCGAGATCCAGGAGCGCGAAGGCTCGCTCGATCACCGCGCGCCGGTGAGCGAGAATCAGGACGAGCGCTTCGGCATCCACCAGACGATTTCGATCAAGCCCGGAACCTGCCTCGCCGGCGTGTTCGGCGCCGGCGACATCAAGGTCAACTCGCTGCATCGCCAAGCGATCGACCGGCTCGGATCGAAACTGCAGGTCGAGGCTTTGGCGACCGACGGCACGATCGAGGCCGTCTCGGTCAAGGAGGCCCGCGCCTTCGCCGTCGGCGTCCAGTGGCACCCCGAATATTGGGTGAAGTCGGACAGCAACTCGGCAAAGATCTTCCGCGCCTTCGGCGATGCCGTGCGCCTGCATGCGGCGGCGAAGGCCGGTGCACGCGCGGCGGCGGAATAGCCGAACCCGAGCAGCTCAGTCGCTGGTCGTCGCGTTCAGCGCCAAAAGCGGGGCGGCCGGTGCATAGGATTCGTAGCCGTCGCCATCAGCAACACCGAAGGTGACGATCGGATCGATGCCGTTCTCGCTGAACGCGACCGAGCCGTCGGCCTGCTCGCGCCAGAATTTCACACGCTCGATGCCGGGCATCAGCTTGCTGCAGTTCGGAGCAATTGTCAGCAGCGACAGGCCGTCCGAGACCTCGGCGCCGCGCTTGATTGCGCAGGCCGCTTCGTCGCCATTGGCTGTCAGCCGATAGCTGTTGGAGAGGCCGGCTTGCTCGACCGCGCTTTGGCCGTTGCCGTCGTGCAGGGACTGAACGCCCCCGTATAAGGCGACTGACGCAATCAACCCGGCTAACAGCTTCACTCCGCCTCTCCACATCCTGGCTTGCCGTGCCATGCCGGTCTCCAAACCACGCGCCGATTTGGACAACATGCATAACGAAGTATGCAGAATGATGGTTAAGCAGGCGTTAATAAATGTGGCCGGCCTTCCGCTCAGGCGCGTGGCTTGACGTTGATCGTCTCCGGCACCGGGGTCAGCGGCCGGTGCTCGCCGAACCAGGAGATGAGATTGTCGACGCACAGATCCGCCATGGCCCGGCGGGTGTGGTCGGACGCAGATCCGACATGCGGCAGAAGGGAGGTGTTGGGCGCATCGAGCAGCGCTCTGGGCACATTCGGTTCGTCGGCAAAGACATCGAGCCCGGCGGCAGCGATGGTGCCATTGGAGAGTGCTGCAGCCAGAGCCGCCTCATCAACCGTGCTGCCGCGGCCGATATTGACGAAGAC
>NZ_RZSV01000176.1:0-12278 GCF_004023205.1 Mesorhizobium sp. M1A.F.Ca.IN.020.03.2.1
GGCCTCGCGCACGCCCGAGACGAGCCGCTGAACGAAATCGCGCGAGCTGTCTGTGTCCGACAGCCTGAAAAAGGCCCAGGACCCTTCCTGGTAGCGGCCGATCAGCCCGGCATCGAGCAGTAGCTTCAGATGCCGTGAGACGCGCGGCTGCGACTGGCCAAGGATTTCGGTAAGGTCGGAGACCGTGAGATCGCCGCGCGACAGCAGCACCAGAATGCGCAGGCGGCTGGATTCGGCAGCCGCCTTCAATGTATCTACCATCGTGTCGAGCGTGACATGCATGAAAGGTTCTCGCTGAAAGATATAAAGATATGTTTATGTCGAATTTAAAACCCTGGCAAGCGTTATGTCGCTCTCGGACAAGAAAATGGCGCAGCCATGGTCCGCGCATTGCAGGCCATGCGTCCGCGGATTGATTGAACGATGTTCGAGAGACGCGAGGACGAGACGCTCCTGGAAAACGACCCGGCCAATCTGCCGCCGGACGGCCATGTCGTCTTCATCGGCCGGATCGCCTCGCCTTGGACGAGCCGCGAGGATTGTCCCAAGAACATGCGCGCCGCCCGCGAGACCGGTCGGACTGGGGCCATCCTGATCGACAAGCCCTACCGCCGGGGGCTGCAGAACCTCGATCGCGCCAGCCACATCGTCATCCTGTCCTGGCTCGATCATGCCCCACGGAATCTGATTGTGCAGAAGCCGCGCCATGCGGCTGAACCGAAAGGCGTTTTCTCGCTGCGCTCCCCTGCCCGGCCGAACCCTGTCGGCCTGCACATCGCCAAGCTCGTCGCGCTCGATATCGAGGAAGGCCGGATCGAGATCGACGCCATCGACGTGCTCGACGGCACGCCGGTCGTCGACATCAAGCCCTACTATGCGTCGACCGATGCCTTCCCTGAGGCGGCCACTGCCGGACGCGAGGAGAAATGAGCGCGCCGACCGGCCGCCGCCGCGCGATTGCCAAGGCGCTCACCGCGCTCTTGCCGCTCGCCCCCTATTCCGACATGGAAAAAATCCGCGCCGATGCCGGAGCCGTGCATATGAAGAGCTTGCCGCCGACGATCGCGGTGTGGCTGGCAACCATCGCGCATGTCCGCCACACCCATACCGACTATGACAAACTGCTGGCCGAAGGCTATGACCGCGACTCGGCACGCTTCTTTGTCATCGACGAGACCAATGAGGTGCTGACCCGCTGGCGCGCGACGCGGCTGCTGGAAGAGGATGACGAGGACGAGTAAAGCACAGGCTAGGCTAGACAGCGCCGTTGGCCTGGCTCTTACTTCATTCGAAGCTGGACGCTAACCTGCCTTTCCACAACGACGAAGATGGAGCGAAATGAGCCAAGCCGCCCCCGCGCCTGCCGCGCCACTACCCATTCTGTCAGAGCGTCATCTCGATCCGCATGCCTATCCCAACGGCGTCGCTTATCTCGATGGACAATATCTGCCGATGTCGCAGGCAAAGGTGTCGGTGCTGGACTGGGGCTTTCTGCATTCCGACGCCACTTACGACACGGTCCATGTCTGGGACGGCCGCTTTTTCCGTCTCGATCTGCATCTCGACCGTTTCTTCGGCGGGCTGGAAAAGCTTCGCATGACCATCCCGTTCGGCCGCGACGGCGTTGCCGAAATCCTGCACAATTGCGTCGCGCTGTCCGGCCATCGCGGTGCCTATGTCGAGATGCTGTGCACGCGCGGCGCCTCGCCGACCTTCAGCCGCGATCCGCGTCAGGCGATCAACCGGTTCATGGCTTTCGCCGTCCCCTTCGGCTCGGTCGCCAATGCCGAACAATTGCGAAGCGGCCTCCACGTCGCGATCAGCGACAAAGTCCGTATCCCACCTGCCTCGATCGATCCCTCGATCAAGAACTACCATTGGCTGGACCTGGTGCGCGGGCTCTACGACGCTTATGACCGCGGCGCCGACACCGCGCTGGTCCTCGACTTCAACGGCAACCTCGCCGAAGGTCCAGGCTTCAACGTGTTCTGTGTCAGGGCAGGCAAATTGACCACGCCCGCCGTCGGCGTGCTGCCCGGCATAACGCGCCGCACCGTGTTTGACCTGTGCGCCGAGGCGGGACTGCCCACGGTTGCCGCGGATGTCAGCGTGGCCGCGCTCAAGTCAGCCGACGAAGTCTTCATCACCTCGACGGCCGGCGGCATCATGCCCGTCACGATGATCGACGGTGCTCCGGTTGCCGATGGCAAGGTCGGGGCGATCACTGAGCGTCTGATGCGCCTCTACTGGCAAAAGCACGAGGATCCGGCCTGGTCGAGCGCAGTGCGCTACGGATGACAACCAAAGCCACTCCAACAGTTCACTCGAGCGAGACTTGAACCGGCGATATCCAAAGCCGAAGCCCGATCACGCGCGATAGATCCACTGCTCCGGCACCCGCACCGAAATCTCTTCGCCGGTCCTGATGATGCCGGGTTTTTCGACCCAGGCGACCAGACCGCGCAGCCTCTTCGCCGTCTTCGGAAACAGCAAGGCCGTCGCGTCGCGATCCGCCGCGTTGACATGTTCGGCGATCGATTGCCCGGCGACCCGGCAGGGCTTGTTCTGGCCGTCGATCTTGATCGTCACGCCGCCCTTGAAGAACAACAGCGACCCCGCCGGCAGCATCGAAAGATGCGGCAGGCCTTCGATCATCAGGTTGGCGCCGATCCATTCCGCCTTGATCTCCTCGAGGCCCATGCGGTGGGCGACGATGGCGAGCTCATCCGCGGCGACGAGCGACAATTGCCGCTCGTTGCGCATTTCGGTGCCGCGCGGGTACCAGGGCTCGCGCCCGCCGGAGCGCCGCGTCGCGCCGGCATGGAAGTCACCCTCGATCCCGTCGAAGCCAAGGCGCAATTCGTCCACGGGCCTTGACTCGAAATGATCGGACGGAGCGGCATAGAGTGCCGCTGCCAATGCTGTCAGCTTGCGGCCGGCGACGATGTCGGCCGTCGGCTCCGCCGACGGAAAAAGCTCTAGGTTCGTTTCCTGCATAGCGTTGGTCTAGAGACGCTCGGCTACTCGGTCCAGTCGAAAGCGCTGATGATCCGATCACAGCGCTTGATGGCGATCACGACTTTCTTACCTGAAGATGCCGCACGCTTTCACGTTCCGCCGCATTGCCGCCGCGCCGGCGGCGTAAATGGCGGCGCGAAACTTGGGAGGGTTCAGATCATGCAGGTTCAACATGCGATCGCCGCGCTCTGGTTGGCCTGGGTGGTGTCTTGGGTGCTGGCCGCCGCGTGGGCCGATCCAGCGCAAAAGCGCGCGGACTTCAAGGCTGAGGCCCGTTACCGGGTTCTCTGGCTGGCCGGCACCTTTCTGCTGTTCGCGCCGGCGCACGGCTATGTCGGCCGATTGCGGCTGTGGACGCCGACGCTTGCCAAGGGCTGGATCTGCGTCGCCCTGATCGCGATCGGCATCGCTTTCGCCTGGTGGGCGCGCTTGCATCTCGGTCGGCTGTGGTCGGGCACCGTCACCGCCAAAGCCGATCACCGCGTGGTCGACACCGGTCCCTATCGGCTGGTCCGCCACCCGATCTACACCGGCCTGCTGGTGTCGATCCTCGCCACCATGGCAGCCAAGGGCACTGTCTGGGGTGTTGCCGGCGCTGCCCTGCTGCTTGTCGGCATCGTCGTCAAGGCCAGGCTGGAGGAGAGCTTCCTGCGCGGCGAGCTCGGCCCCGCCTATGACGACTATGCCAGGCGCGTGCCGATGCTGGTGCCGTTCGTCCCCGCCTGAGCCGGTTTACAACATCCTCAGCAGCGCGCCGCCGATCGAATAGCCTGCGCCGAAGGCGCAGAGCAGGCCGAAATCGCCGGCCTTCATGTCCGCATGATTTTCGGACAGTGCCACGATGGCGCCGGCGCCCGCCGTGTTGCCGAGCCGCTCCAGCACCATCGGCGCGCGGTCATGGTCGACATCATGGCCGAAGGCGAGTTTCAGGATCATCGCATTCATGCGCGCATTGGCCTGATGCAGCCAGAAGCGGCGGATGCCTTGCGGCGCCAGACCATGCTCGGCCAGGAACTCGACGATGAATTTGTGGCCCGCGACCGTGACTTCCTTGAACACCTTGTTGCCGACCTGCTTGATCAGATTGCCCTCGAGGTTGATCTGGTAGGGATCGTCCTGGGCAGTGCGGGTGTGGTAGCCGAGATTGGTGCGGATGTTGTTCGACATTTGCGTCCAAGTGCGCGTGTCGAGCACCTCGAAGCGTCCCGGCCGCTTCTCGCCCTGGTCGAGCCCTTCGACGATCATGGCGACCGAGGCGTCGCCGAAGATGAAATGCGTCTGCCGGTCGCGGAAGTTGAGATGGCCGGTGATGATTTCGGGCGTCGACACCAGGATGCGCTTGTGCGCCCCTGCCCTGACCAGGTTGACCGCGATGTGCAGCGCCGCCGCGGCGGAAGAGCAGCCGAGCCCCATGTCGAAGCCGGCGCCATTGGTGCCCAGGGCCTGCTGCATCTCGATGGCGATCGCCGGATAAGGCCGCTGATGATGCGAGGCCGAGCAGATCACCAGATCGATATCCGAGCCTTCCACGCCGGCATGGGCGATGGCCTTTTTGGCCGAAGCGATGCCGAACTCCGCCTGCAGCGACAGCGCGTCGTCCGGCCGGGCCGGAATGCGCGGCGCCATGCGGGTTGGATCGAGGATGCCTTCGCGTTCGATCACATGGCGGGTCTGCACGCCCGACGCATGGACGATGAAGTCGCTGTCCGACTTCTGCAGCAGCGTCTCGCCTGTGACGGCGCGGCGCGCATTCTCGGTGTCGACCCAGCTGTTGAAGCTTTCGACCAGCTCTTCATTGGTGATGACAGGCTCGGGGATTTCGGCGCCGATGCCGCTGATGATGACGCGATGCATGTCCAATCCGTCCGAGGCACGGCCTTTGTGCCGGAGCGCGCTACCCTTGTCGCATTTGGCCGGTTTATGCCAGCCTAAATCGCAGTTCCGGCTATCGCGATGAGTTGACCGGAAACGGTCAGGCCCGCTTGGCAATGATGAAGATGCGCGGGAAGCGCAGCAGCACCTTGCCGGTCGCCGTCTTCGGATAGGCCTTTGCGATCTTTGCGGTGTAGCTTTCGAGGAATGTCTTTCTCTCGTCCGCGTCGAGCGGATCGAGGAACGGCTTCAGCCCCGTCGCCTTGACCCATTCGACGATCGCTTCGGCATTGGCCAACGGATGATTGTAGATCGTGTGCCAGATATCCACGCGATCGGCGAGCGGCGACAGAAGATCGTAGTAGAAGGAAACCGGGGGCAGCGGCGCGCGGGCGGCGCTCCTGAGCTTGGCCGAGAACGGCATCTCGGCCGCGGTGTCGCGCATCAACCGATGCGAGGGTTCACCAAGATTATCGGGCATCTGGATGGCCAAGGCGCCGCCCGGCGCGAGCAGCCCGATCAGCTGCTGGAACACCGCCGGATGCTCCGGCAGCCATTGAAAGACCGCGTTTGCGAAGATCACGTCGACGGGCTGTGCCGGCTGCCATGCGGAAGCATCGGCTAGAGCGAAATTCACGTTGGGCAGCCGCGCCTTCGCCTTCTCGATCATGTCGGGTGAGGTGTCGAAGCCGCTGACCTCCGCATCCGGCCAGCGCTCGACCAGCAGCTCCGTCGAGTTGCCCGGACCGCAGCCGATATCGACGACGCGGCGCGGGAAATCGACCGGGACTTGTGCTGCCAGGTCCCGCGCGGGCCGCGTGCGCTCGTCCTCGAACTTCAGATATTGGGCGGCGGACCAGTCAGCCATTTCAGAGCCTCATATGTGTTCGCCGCCCACGGACTTTGTTACCGCGTCAGCCGCTTGTGCGTCATGCGGTGCGGGGTTGCCGCCTCCGCGCCCAGGCGGCGCAGCTTGTCCTTCTCATATTCCT
This sequence comes from Mesorhizobium sp. M1A.F.Ca.IN.020.03.2.1, assembly GCF_004023205.1. Classification (NCBI taxonomy): domain Bacteria; kingdom Pseudomonadati; phylum Pseudomonadota; class Alphaproteobacteria; order Hyphomicrobiales; family Phyllobacteriaceae; genus Mesorhizobium; species Mesorhizobium sp. M1A.F.Ca.IN.020.03.2.1. The sequence goes on from NZ_RZSV01000176.1 coordinate 5,883, forward strand.
CGAAGTTGCCTTCGAACCATTCGACATGCGCGTCGCCCTCGAAGGCGAGCATGTGGGTCGCCATGCGGTCGAGGAACATGCGGTCGTGGCTGATGATCACCGCGCAACCGGCATAGGCTTCGAGCGCATCTTCAAGCGCGCCCAGCGTTTCGGTGTCGAGATCGTTGGTCGGTTCGTCGAGCAGCAGCACATTGCCGCCGCCCTTCAGCATCTTGGCCAGATGCACGCGGTTGCGCTGGCCGCCGGAAAGATTGCCGACCTTCTGCTGCTGGTCGCCGCCGCGGAAGTTGAAGGACGAGCAGTAAGCGCGGCTGTTGACCTCGTGCTTGCCGAGCTTGATGACCTCGGCGCCGCCCGAGATCTCTTCCCAAACCGTCTTGTTCGGGTCGAGCGCGTCGCGGCTTTGGTCGACATAGCCGAGCTTCACAGTCTCGCCCTTGCGGATCGAGCCGGCATCCGGTGTTTCCTGGCCGGTGATCATCCTGAACAGCGTCGTCTTGCCGGCACCGTTCGGGCCGATGACGCCGACGATACCGCCCGGCGGCAGTTTGAACGACAGATCCTCGATCAAAAGCTCGTCGGCAAAGCCCTTGTTGAGGCCCTCGACCTCGATGACGACATTGCCGAGGCGCTCGCTCGACGGGATGACGATCTGCGTGTCGGTCGGCTTGCGGTTCTGCGACTGCTCGACCAATTCCTCGTAGGCCTTGATGCGCGCCTTGGACTTGGTCTGGCGCGCCTTCGGCGAGGATTGGATCCATTCGCGCTCGCGCCAGATCGCCTTCTGGCGGGCGTCGTCCTCGCGCCCTTCCTGGATCAGGCGCTTGGCCTTGGCATCGAGATATTTGGTGTAGTTGCCCTCGTAGGGAATGCCGCGGCCGCGGTCGAGCTCGAGAATCCAGCCGGTGACGTTGTCGAGGAAGTAGCGGTCGTGGGTGATGATCAGCACCGAGCCCGGATAGTCGCGCAGGTGCTTTTCCAGCCACTGCGTGGTCTCGGCGTCGAGATGGTTGGTCGGCTCGTCGAGCAGCAACAGGTCGGGCTGCTCGAGAAGCAGCCGGCAGAGCGCCACGCGGCGCCGCTCGCCGCCCGAGAGGTTGGTCACTTCGGAATCGGCCGGCGGGCACTGCAGGGCGTCCATCGCCATCTCGACCTGCTGCTCGAGATCCCACAGGTTCAGCCGGTCCATCTCGTCCTGCAGCTTGGCCGACTCGTCCGCCGTCTCGTCGGAATAGTTCATCATCAGCTCGTTGTAGCGCTCGATGATGGCGGTCTTCCTGGCGACGCCGTCCATGACGTTTTCACGCACGGTCTTGCTGTTGTCGAGCTGCGGCTCCTGAGCGAGATAGCCCACGGTCGCGCCTTCGGCCAGCCACGCCTCGCCCTGAAACTCCTTGTCGAGCCCGGCCATGATGCGCAGGATGGTCGACTTGCCCGAACCGTTGGGGCCGAGGATGCCGATCTTGGCGTCCGGATAGAAGGACAGGTGGATGTTGTCGAGCACCTTCTTGGTGCCGTAGGCCTTCGACAGGCCTGACATGTGATAGATGAACTGGCGAGCCACGCGCGCTTTCCCTGAAACTGAACTGTCGAATTGGATGGGGTTGCGCGCTATGTAGGCGATGAAGCGCCGAACGGCAATCGCTTTCGGCACGCCGCGTTCTTCACCAGCCGGCGATCATGCTCGGTTCGGCGGCCAGATCCGGGCCTGGCACGCGCCCTATTGGAACCCTATCGCGTCGACCGTGCCCTTCGGGCAGCCCGCCTTGCTCGTCGGCGCCGAGGCGATCAGCAGGCTGGCGAGCTTGCTGTCGGGGCCGATCGGACCGGAGAGACCGAGCGTCAGCTCGCCGATCAACCGCCTTCCGCTCGACGGATCGACAAGGCAGGAGACGCGCATGCGGTCCCCGGCGCCCTTGCCGAAGGCCTGGTCGAAGGCATTGCGGATCTGCTCCGATGTCAGCTGCTTGCCGATGTTTTTGACAAAGAGATCGCGCACCGGCGAGGCGTTCACCGCGCGCATCAGATTGAGCGCGTCGGAGAAATACTCTTGCTGGCTCTTGCCGTAGCAGGTGCCGTGCTTGATCCATTCATGGCGCTCCAGCTTGGACGCCGTGCCCGGCATCATCTGGTCGAGCTCGGCGCGCGTGTTGGCGTCGAGTTCGACGGGTGGCAAATCTCCCCAATGCGCGGGATTGTCGTTGGCCTTGTCGCCCGCCGACACCTGGCAATAGAAATTGCCGTTCGGCTGCGGCCACAGCCCATGCAGCGTGAAGTGCGAAGCGTCGAATTCGTTGGGATTCTGCGCCTTGCATTCGGGTTTGTTGGCCTTGGTCTCACAGAATGCGGGCTGCCAGCTCAGCGCGAACACATATTCAGGCTTGCCGGAACCAGGTTGCGACGGCTTCATCGGATCAGCCGGCGAGGGCGTGGCGGACGCGCTGCCGCCGATGACATGGCCGCAGTTGATCTTCACCCAGCGTCGCTCCGGATCGGCGCCAGGAACCTGGATGAGATAATGGGTAGGCTCGTCCTTGTTGCCTGCCAGAAGCTGATAGGTCTGTCCCGCTTGGGTAGACACGTTGCCGGAGTTCTTGCCGCTCTTGATGGCTTGCGTTGCCGGACAGGCGCTGTCGGCCACGAAGGTGCCGCTCATCTTCACATCGGCCTGAGCCGCGCCGGCGCCAACCAGGGTCAGAACAACCGAACCCCATACTGCCCAAACCCGCATTCCCGCTCTCCCGGCGATCATCGAACCGTATTGGATTCGGCACATTAGAACAGGCGACGTGTCAGAATTGCGATCTTTGTCGTCGCGCGAAAATAATCCCCAGGAGAGCGATAAGCGCACTCCACATGGCTCGAAAGGATCGCGCTCTCTTGACGCCGCCGAAGCCCTCGCCCATCAGTCGCCAAGGGAGCGAGACATGCCATTCGACAAGCAGACCAGGCTGGCCTCACCGACCGGGGCCGACCTCAACCTCTATGTGAGACATGCGCAAATATCCCCGCGCGCCGTCATCCAGATCAATCACGGCTTGGCCGAGCATGCGGCGCGTTACGCCCGCTTTGCCGACTTCCTCGGCGCGCGCGGCTTCCATGTCTACGCCCATGACCATCGCGGCCATGGCGCGACAAAGGCGCCCGATGCGCCGCTCGGCCGGTTCGCCGATACCGACGGCATCGCCAAGGTGATTGCCGATGTCGGCGCGGTGCATGATCTGATCGCCGTTGATCATCCGGGATTGCCGGTCATCGCTTTTGGACATTCGCTCGGCGCCTCGATCGCGCTGAATTTCGTGCTCCGCCACTCCGGTCGCGTCCATGCCGCCGCGATCTGGAACGGCAATTTCTCGCAAGGCCTGCTCGGCCAGCTGGCCCTGGCCATCCTGGGCTGGGAAAGGATGCGGCTGGGCTCCGACGTGCCATCTCGGCTGCTGCCCAAGCTGACCTTCCAGGCCTGGGGCAAGGCCGTGCCCAATCACCGGACCTTGTTCGACTGGCTGTCGCGCGATCCGGTCGAGGTCGACAAATACATCGCCGACCCGCTCTGCGGCTGGGATGCCTCGGTCTCCATGTGGCGCGATGTGGTCAACTTGGCGCTCTACGCCGGCAGGGAATCGAGCTTCGCCGGCGTGCGCCGCGACCTCTTCGTCAATCTGATCGGCGGCGAGAAGGATCCGGCATCGGACTACGGCAAAGCGGTTCACCACCTTGCCCGGCGGATGGACAAAATGGGCTTTTCGAATCTGGTTTCAAAGGTTTACGCCGACACCCGCCACGAGAGCCTGAACGAGGTCAACCGCGACATCATCATGAATGATTTCGCCGCCTGGGCGGATCATACGCTGAAACCTAGCGGCATTGGCCCATTGCATGGGTCGTGACAGGGGCGACCTCTGTTGGTAGACGCTGCGCTTTCAACCCTTCACGGTGATCCATGGCTGAACCCCCGCTGAAAGGCATCCGCGTCATCGAACTCGCTCGCATCCTGGCAGGCCCCTGGGCCGGGCAGTTGCTCGCCGATCTCGGCGCCGATGTCATCAAGGTGGAGAGCCCGCACGGCGGCGACGACACCCGCAAATGGGGCCCGCCCTTCGTCATGAGCCATGACGGCGAGAACCTTTCGGCGGCGTACTATCATTCCTGCAATCGCGGCAAGCGCTCGGTCGCCATCGATTTCTCCAAGCCCGAGGGCGCCGACACGCTCCGCCGCCTCGTCGCCACGGCCGACGTGCTGATCGAGAACTTCAAGCTCGGCGGTCTCAAGAAATACGGGCTCGACTATGAAAGCCTGAAGAGGATCAACCCGCGTCTCGTCTATTGCTCGATCACCGGTTTTGGCCAGGACGGGCCCTACGCGCCCCGCGCTGGGTACGATTTCATCATCCAGGCGATGGCCGGCATGATGTCGATCACCGGCGAGGTCGGCCGCGAGCCGCAGAAGGCGGGCGTCGCCATCTCCGACCTGTTCACTGGCCTTTATTCGGTGATCGCCATCCAGGCGGCGCTCCGCCACGCAGAAAGGACCGGTGAAGGCCAGCATATCGACATGGCGCTCTTCGACAGCCAGATCTCGGCGCTCGGCAACCAGAATCTCAACTATCTGGTCTCCGGCAAGTCGCCCGTGCAGATGGGCAACGCGCATATGAACATCGCGCCTTACGAGGTGCTGCCGGTCAGGGACGGCCATATCATCCTCGCGGTCGGCAACGACGGACAATTCACCAAGTTCTGCGCAGCGGTCGGGCTGACCGAGTTGCCCGCCGATTCCGATTTCGCCACCAACCCCGCCCGCGTCGCCAATCGCGCCAAGCTGCGCGAGCGGATCATCGAGAAGCTGAGCACGTGGGATCGCGATCCGCTGCTGGCGAAGCTCGAGGCAGCCGGCGTGCCGGCAAGCCCGATCAACACGATCGGCCAGATGTTCGCCGACCCGCAGACGATCGCGCGCGGCATGAAGCTCGACCTGGAGGACGGCCATGGCAATTTGCTGCCTTCGGTACGTGCGCCGATGGTGATGTCCGGCACGCCGCTCGTCTATGAGCGCCCCTCGCCGCGTCTCGGCGAGCACACTGAGGAAATCCTTGCCGAACTGGAGAGAGCAGCAAAATGAAAACGGGCGGACAATTGATCGTCGAGGCGCTCGAAGCGAACGGCACCGACCGCATCTTCTGCGTTCCTGGCGAATCCTATCTGGCGGTGCTCGACGCGCTGCATGACTCGCCGATCCGCACCATCGTCTGCCGTCAGGAAGGCGGAGCGGCGATGATGGCCGACTGCCAGGGGCGCCTGACCGGCAAGCCCGGCATATGCTTTGTCACGCGCGGCCCCGGCGCCACCAACGCTTCGGCCGGCATTCATATCGCCATGCAGGATTCGGTGCCGCTGATCCTGTTCATCGGCCAGGTCGCCAGTCACGCCAAGGAGCGCGAGGCTTTTCAGGAGGTCGACTACAAGCGCTTCTTCGGCGACATCGCCAAATGGGTGGTCGAGATCGAGGATGCCTCACGCATCCCGGAATTCGTCACCCGCGCCTTCGCGGTGGCGACGTCAGGCCGCCCTGGCCCAGTTGTCATCTCGCTGCCCGAGGACATGCTGACCAGCGAGGTCGAGGCCCCAACGGCGCTGGCTCATACGCTGGTCGAAACAAGCCCTGGTGAAGCCGAACTCGACCGGCTTGAGGCCCTGCTCAATGCCGCCAAACGGCCGATTGCCATCCTGGGCGGCACGCGCTGGGATATTCAAGCGGTTCAGGACGTCACCCGTATCGCAGAGGCCTGGTCACTGCCGGTCGGCTGCTCCTTCCGCCGCCAGATGCTGTTCGACCACTTGCATCCGAACTATGCCGGCGATGTCGGCATCGGCATCAATCCGAAGCTGGCGGCAACGGTCAAGCAGGCAGACCTGGTGCTGCTCATCGGCGGCCGCATGGGCGAGATGCCGTCCTCGGACTATACGCTGTTGAAAAGCCCTTACCCGGACCAGATGCTGGTGCATGTCCACGCCGACGCCGGCGAGCTTGGCCGCGTCTATCGGCCGACCCTGGCGATCAACGCCTCCCCCGCCGCCTTCGTGCGAGCCTTCGCCAGACGCAAAGGTCCGGCCGCGCCCGGTTGGGCGGCGGAGACGGCAAAGCTGCATGCCGCCTATCTCGAATGGTCGACGCCGCCTCAGACCGGCCCCGGCGCCGTCCAGATGGGGCCGATCATGACCTATCTGGAAAAGGCGCTGCCGGAAGACGCCATCCTCACCAACGGCGCCGGCAACTACGCCACCTGGGTGCATCGCTTCCACCGCTTCCGCCGCTTCGCCACGCAGGCGGCGCCGACTTCCGGCTCGATGGGCTACGGCACGCCGGCCGCGGTCGCGGCCAAGGCCCTGTACCCGGATCGC
>NZ_RZSV01000177.1:0-10943 GCF_004023205.1 Mesorhizobium sp. M1A.F.Ca.IN.020.03.2.1
ATTGTCGCGCGTGCGGTCGATGGCGGTGATGACGTTGCCGGCCTCCGTCTTCGACAGCGCCTCCTCCTGCCGCACGTCGGAATCGACGATCGTCGCGCCCGGCTTGGTGCTGTCAAGTGGCGGATTGCCGTCCGCAGGCTGCGCGGGAAACGCTGGGGCGGCGACCACGAGAAGCATGGCCACCACAAGGGCTGGAAAGACAAGGGCTGGAAATCCTGTTCCGGGGCACGGGGCGCTCGCCATCGCTCGCTCCTGGTTGAACTTGTGGCGGGGCGAAAAAGGCGAAACGAGTCCTGTCGGCGGGAGGTTCCGTTTGCGATGATGCTGACGGGCCTGCAACCGGCCCGCCAGCATTGGTCGTCAGCTCGCCTTCTTGGTGATCAGCGTCAGCGCGCCATTGGGTTGCAGGCTGGCGGCGATCACCTGCGCCGAGCTCATCCCCTTGGCTTCGAGCGCGGACTTCACCTTGGGTGTCGCGTCGATCGATTTGCGCAAGGTCTGCAGGCCGGCGTCGCCGCGTTGCGCCACGATCTGATTGACCTGCGTCTGCGTGTCCTTTGGCAGTTCCGTAATATCGACGATGCTGACGCTCTCGATCGTTGGCGCCTTGGGCGCGGCGGCAGCAGGTGCCGCAGGCGCCGGGCTCGGCTGCGGCGCGGGCTGCTGCTGCGCGCCGGCCGCACCCGCCATCATCAAGCTGGCGGCGGCCGCGAAAAGTATCGTCTTTCGCATGGATATTCCTTCCCTCGGTTTGGAAAACGGTCGTTTTGGGCTGACTCGGTCACCTCAACCGCCAAATGGGATCGGAAGGTGTCGTCGAGCGGGTCATTGCATGACCATTGGATGGCGACAATGTGCGCTCCGCGCCCACACAAACTCGCTTTTGGGAGCAATCGCTGATGGCAAGAATTTCCCGTGCCGCCTATGCGCAGATGTACGGCCCCACGGTCGGCGACAAGGTGCGGCTTGCCGACACCCAGCTCTTTATCGAGGTCGAGAAGGATTTTACCGTCCATGGCGAGGAAGTGAAATTCGGCGGCGGCAAGGTCATCCGCGACGGCATGGGCCAGAGCCAGGTATCTAGGGCGGGCGGCGCCGTCGACACCGTCATCACCAACGCGCTGGTCGTCGACGCGCTCGCCGGGATCGTCAAGGCCGATATCGGCCTGAAGGACGGTCGCATCGCCGCGATCGGCAAGGCAGGCAATCCGGACACCCAGGATGGCGTCACCATCATCATCGGTCCCGGCACTGAGATCATCGCCGGCGAAGGCAAGATCCTGACGGCCGGCGGCTTCGACGCGCATATCCACTTCATCTGCCCGCAGCAGATCGAGGAAGCGCTGATGAGCGGCATCACCACGATGCTCGGCGGCGGCACCGGTCCGGCGCATGGCACCTTGGCCACCACCTGCACTCCCGGCCCCTGGCACATGGCGCGCATGATCCAGTCTTTCGACGCTTTCCCGATGAATATCGGGCTGTCCGGCAAGGGCAATGCCTCAAAGCCGGCAGCGCTGGAGGAAATGGTGCTCGCCGGCGCCTGCTCGCTGAAGCTGCATGAGGATTGGGGCACGACGCCGGCCGCGATCGACTGCTGCCTTTCGGTCGCCGACGACTATGACGTGCAGGTGATGATCCACACCGACACGCTGAACGAGTCCGGGTTTGTCGAGAACACGGTTGCCGCGATCAAGGGCCGCACCATCCACGCCTTCCATACCGAGGGCGCCGGCGGCGGCCATGCGCCCGATATCATCAAGGTCTGCGGCCTGCCCAACGTCATCCCGTCATCGACCAACCCGACGCGGCCTTACACGGTCAACACCCTGGCCGAGCATCTCGACATGCTGATGGTTTGCCATCATTTGTCGCCGTCGATTCCCGAGGACATCGCCTTTGCCGAAAGCCGCATCCGCAAGGAGACGATCGCGGCCGAGGACATCCTGCACGACATCGGCGCCTTCTCGATCATCTCCTCCGACAGCCAGGCCATGGGCCGCGTCGGCGAAGTGGGCATCCGCTGCTGGCAGACCGCCGACAAGATGAAGCGCCAGCGCGGCGCGCTGGCTGAGGAGACGGGCGACAACGACAATTTCCGGGTTCGCCGCTATATCGCCAAATACACCATCAACCCGGCGATCGCGCATGGCCTGTCGAAGGAGATCGGCTCCGTGACGGCCGGGAAACGCGCTGATCTCGTGCTGTGGAACCCGGCCTTCTTCGGCGTGAAGCCGGAGATGGTGCTGGTAGGCGGCACAATCGCCGCCGCCCCGATGGGCGATCCCAACGCATCGATCCCGACGCCGCAGCCGATGCACTACCGGCCGATGTTCGGCGCCTACGGCAAGGCGCTGACCAACTCCTCGGTCACCTTCGTCTCCAAGGCGGCTTTTGATGCCGGCTTGCAGGGCAGGCTTGGCGTAGAGAAGGCGATGGTCGCGGTCGAGAACACGCGCGGCGGCATCGGCAAGCATTCGATGGTGCTCAACGACGCCACGCCGCATGTCGAGGTCGACCCTGAAACCTATGAGGTGCGCGCCGACGGCGAGCTCTTGACTTGCGAGCCGGCGACGGTGCTGCCGATGGCGCAGCGGTATTTTCTGTTTTAGCTACCGGATTTCATTCCTGCGGCTCTTCGACCTCATCGCCTGATCGTCATTGGGCTGATGGCTTGGATGGTCTAGGCTCCGGGAAAAGGCAGGATTCGAACCATGTACAAGGCCGTCGGATCACGAGGTTCCCGGGTCAGCCGCGTGCTCTGGATGCTCGAGGAGCTCGGGCAATCCTATGAGTTCGTAGAGGTGAAGCTGCGCTCGCCCGAGACCTATGCGCTGAACCCTTCCGGCAAGGTGCCGATCCTGATCGACGGCGAGCTGACGATCACTGATTCGGCGGCGATCTGCGTCTATTTAGCGGACAAGCATGCCGATAAGGGAATGGGCGCCGATCCCGGGCTCGCCGGCCGCGCCGAGATGGATTCCTGGATGCATTTTGCTCAGAGCGAGTTCGAGGCGCCGCTGTGGAACAAGCTGCGCCATCGCTTCATCCTGCCCAGGGAGCTGCGCGTCGATGTCGGCCCTGCCGCCGCCCATGATTTCGCTTCGGAAGTGAAGGCGCTGGACCGCCGGCTCGGCGACAAGCCTTTTGCGCTCGGCTACCGCTTTTCCGCCGTCGACGTTCTGCTCGGCGATATGGGTGGTTGGGCGCGCGCCGGCCGGTTCTCGGTCGACTCAGATCGCGTCAACGCCTATTTCGATCGCGTGCTGTCGCGACCCGCCCGCGCGCGGGCGCAAGCCAATGGCGGAGCCATGAAATGAAGCTCAACATCAACACCGATTTCACCAAATTTCCGCGCGCCGTCTCGGTGCTCCCGGCCGGCGAGGGCGGAGCGGCGACACCTTTCGACAAGGCCATCTTGCCGCATGACGAGCGGCATTTGCGCCGCCGCGCCATCGAAACCGCCGGCGGCGACAGGGTGTTGGTCGATCTGCCCGAGCCGGTGGCGCTCGGCAATGGCGACCGGCTGGTGCTGGAGGACGGCCGCCAGCTCGAGATCGTCGCCGCGCCGGAGGAAGTCTACGACATCCGCGCCCGCGACAGCGTGCATCTCACCGAGCTTGCCTGGCATATTGGCAACCGCCACCTCGCGGCGGCAATCGAGGCGGACCGTATCCTCATCCTGCGCGACCATGTCATCAAGGCGATGCTGGAAGGGCTCGGCGCCGCGGTCAGCGAGGTGCTGGAACCGTTCAGTCCCGTGCGCGGCGCCTATTCCGGACATGGCCACGACCATGGCCATGCGCATGATCATCACGGCCACGACCATCACGATCATGATCACGCGCATGGCCATCATGACCACGACCACGATCACCACCATCACCATGACTGACCAGCCGTCCGGTACCGCACTGCTGCGGCTGATGGCCTGGCTGTCGCCGTCCTTTCCGGTCGGCGGCTTCTCCTACAGTCATGGCCTCGAAAGGGCCGTGCATGACGGACTTGTCGCCGATCGCGGGGATCTCGCCGAGTGGCTGGAGACGCTGGTCGAGATGGGCTCGGGCTGGAACGATGCGGTGCTCTTTGCCGAAAGCTGGCGGCGCGCGCATGACGGCGGCGATATCGCGGAAGTCGCCGCGCTTGCCGAGGCGCTTGCCGGATCGCAGCAGCGTCACATGGAAACCATGCTCCAAGGCGCCGCCTTCCAAAAAGCCGCCTCTGCCTGGCCTTGTCATGCGCTCGAGCGCCTGCCTGCGGATTGCCCCTATTGCGTCGCTGTCGGCGCGATCGCTGGCAGCGATGGCATCGGCTTGGCGGACGCGCTGTCGGCCTTCCTGCAGGCCTTCTTCTCCAACCTCGTGCAGGCCGCTATCCGGCTCGGCGTTGTAGGACAGGTCGATGCCACCGCTTTGTTAGCCGGCTTCGAACCGTTGGCGCTCGCGACAGCTGCTCGCGCCGCGAACTCCACGCTCGATGACCTCGGCGGCTCGGCCTTGATATCCGACATTGCGGCGATGAAGCACGAAACCCAATATTCGCGTCTGTTCCGCTCATGATCATACTTGCCTTTGTCCTCTCCCTCATCCTGCTGCTGATCACCACGCTGCATGTCTATTGGGGCATAGGCGGCATCTGGCCGGGAAAGGACGCGAAATCCTGCGCCCGCGCCGTCGTCGGCTTTCGCGGCGTCGACGACATGCCCTCGCCCGTCGCGAGCTTTGCCGTCGCCGCGTGCCTGGCGCTTGCGACGCTATGGCCGCTGGCCCTTGAAGGCGTCTTCGCCTCGCCCTTTCCCAGGCAGGGCCTCGCCGCCACGGCGCTGCTCTTTGGGATGGTCTTCTTCGGGCGAGGCATCGCCGGCTTCACCCCCTGGTGGCGCGGGCTGACGCCGGAGCAGCCCTTCGCCCGGCTCGACCGGCGCCTCTACTCGCCGCTCTGCCTGTTGATCGGGCTGGGCTTCGCAATCCTCGCCATCACGGAGTTTCCGGCATGAGCCAACCCAATGGTCCCCTGCGCATCGGCATCGGCGGCCCCGTCGGTTCCGGCAAGACGACGCTCACCGAAAAGCTCTGCAAGGCGCTGCGCGACCGGTTCTCGATCGCCGTCGTCACAAACGACATCTACACCAAGGAAGACGCCATGATGCTGGCGCGCCTGCAGGCGCTGCCGGAGGAGCGCATCGTCGGCGTGGAGACCGGCGGCTGTCCGCACACGGCCATCCGCGAGGACGCCTCGATCAACCTGCGGGCGATCGCCGAGTTGAACCGCAAATTCCCCGACCTCGACATCGTCTTCATCGAATCGGGCGGCGACAATCTCGCCGCCACCTTCTCGCCGGACCTTGCCGATCTGACCCTCTATGTCATTTCCGTTTGCCAGGGCGAGGAGATACCGCGCAAGGGCGGCCCGGCCATCACCCGCTCAGACTTCCTCGTCATCAACAAGAGCGATCTGGCGCCCTATGTGAACGTCAACCTCGACGTCATGCAGGCGGACGCCGCCCGCATGCGCGGCAAGCGGCCTTTCGGCTTCACCGATCTGTCGCGCGGCAAGGGCCTGCAGGAAGTGCTCGAGTTCATCGTCGAGCTGGGCGGGCTGCAATCGGCACGGCCTGCCGCCTGACCCATCAGTTTGCGGTTGCTGGCAGCCGCCATGCACGGCATGCTCGGCCAAACCGGAGGATTTTCGATGAGCCTTGCCCGTCTGCAGAAGGAAACGCTGACCAACCTGCCTTATTACCAGGAGCGGGTCGATCTCGCCGCCGCCTTCCGCTGGACGGCGCGGCTCAACATGCATGAGGCGGTCGCCAATCATTTCTCGCTGTCGGTCAACGAGGACGGCACGAAGTTCCTGATGAACCCGAACCAGGTGCATTTCTCGCGTATCAAGGCGAGCGATCTGCTTTTGATCGACGCCAACGATCCCGAAACGCTCTCCGGCCCCAACGCGCCCGACCCGACGGCTTGGGGCCTGCACGGCGCCATCCACCGCAACGTGCCGCATGCGCGCTGCGCCATGCATGTGCATTCGATCCACGCCACGGTGCTTGCCTCGCTGGCCGACTCCACCCTGCCTCCGATCGACCAGAACTCGGCCATGTTCTTCAACCGTCATGTCGTGGACCCTCATTATGGCGGGCTGGCCTTCGAAGAGGAGGGCGAGCGCTGCTCGAGACTGCTCGTCGATCCCAAGGTCAAGGTGATGGTCATGGGCAATCACGGCGTGATGGTCATCGGGGATTCTGTCGCCGACACCTTCAATCGCATGTTCTATTTCGAGCGTGCCGCCGAGACCTACATCAAGGCGCTGTGGACCGGTCGGCCGCTGCGCACGCTCTCCGATGAGATCGCGGAAAAGACGGCGAGCGAGATGGACGACTATCCCGGCCAGGCCGAGCGCCACCTTGCGGAGCTGAAGGCAATCCTCGACGAGGAAGAGCCGGTCTACAGGAACTGAGCCCCGCGGTTGTGGGTTGACGCTGGAGGCTTGGCTTTCGCCTATTTTCGAAGCCGGGCGCTGCCCCTCACACTCTCCCCGTGAAGCACGGAGAGAGGAGGATCGTCGGCGTCGGAGCGTGTCCCTTCTCCCCGTATTCACCGGGAGAAGGTGCCGGCAGGCGGATGAGGGGCAGCGCCGGCGTTGGCACGTCTTCTTAGAGACCCAATTGCGCCCGCAGTTCCTCGGCGCTGTTGATGACGATTGCGCCGGGCAGCCCTTCCATCGGCGCTTCCGGCCAGAAAATCGTCTTCATGCCGGCAGCCAGGCCGGCCATCGCGCCGGTGCGGCTGTCGTCGACCGCGACCGCGTCGGCCGGATCGACGCCGGCGAGATAAGCCGCGCGCAGGAAGGGTTCCGCATGCGGCTTGCCTTGGCGTACGTCGTTTCGGCTCACCGTGTGCATGCCGGGATAGACGAGACCGACCGCGCCGAGATTGGCGTCGACGATCAGCCGGTCCGAATTGGACACCACCGCCTGCTCGACGCCTAGCGCGCGCAATTCGTTGAACACCTCGATCGCGCCGGGCCGCGGCTTGAGCGTCTCGGCCATCGGCAGATAGTGGTCGTATTTGCGCACGATCCAGTCATCGAAGTGCAGGTCGAGGCCGAACTGGTCGCGCAGCATTTCGTAGACCGGCCATGCCGCGACGCCCAGCACCCGTTCGTGCAGGTCGGTCGGCGGCGTGATGCCGACGCTGCGCAAAGCGGCCACAAGTGCTGCCTCGTGCAGCGGCTCGCTGTCGACCAGCGTGCCGTCCATGTCCCAGAAAACCGCTTTCGGCGTCATGCAAGGCTCCTTTTGCCGATCCCTTAATGGGTTTCCGGTCAGAGATAAACCGCTCTCCCGGCAAATGGTTGAGGCGAGCGCGAATGGTGTCATCCTTGGTCGGCAGGGGCGCAAGCAATTGCTCTTTCAATTGACAATTGCGCAGGGCCGCTTTCGCTGTAATCTAGAGGGCCCGCTATTGTCGGGCTTGGGGAGGCAGAATGTGAACGCGCGACAGGAAACCGGCAGCACCAGGTTGGACGACGCCGCGCGCGCCGGCTGGCTCTACTATGTTGCCGGCAATACCCAGGATCAGATCGCCGCCAAGCTCGGTATTTCCAGGCAGACGGCGCAGCGGCTCGTCTCGCTGGCGATGTCGGAAGGGCTGATCAAGGTCCGCGTCGATCATCCGATCGCCAATTGCCTCGACCTTGCCGCGCGGCTGAAGTCGCGTTTCGCGCTCGATCTCGTCGAGGTGGTGCCGAGCGATCCGACCTCGTCCTCGACGACGATCGGCGTCGCCGAGGCGGCGGCTGCCGAAATCGAGCGGCGGCTGCGCTCCGCCGCCCCCATCGTCATGGCCATCGGCACCGGGCGCACCCTGAAGGCGGCGATCGAGCTGTTGCCGCCGATGGAGTGCCCGCAGCACAAGGTGGTGTCCTTGACCGGCAACATCTCGCCCGACGGCTCGGCCGCCTTCTACAACGTCATCTTCACCATGGCCGATCGGGTCAAGGCGCGCTCCTTCCCGATGCCGCTGCCGGTCATCGCCTCCTCGCCGGAAGAGCGCGACATGCTGCTCAGCCAGCCGATGATCCAGCCGACGCTGGCGCTGGCCGCGGAAGCCGACGTCACATTCGTCGGCATCGGCGATCTCGGCCCGAAGGCGCCGCTCTACGAGGACGGCTTCATCTCGGAGGGGGAACTGAAGGCACTGCAGAAAGCCGGCGGCGTCGGCGAGATCGTCGGCTGGGTTTTCGACCGCGAAGGCCGCATGATCGAAGGCATCACCAACGACCGCGTTTCGTCCGCCGCCTTGCCGTCACGCGAGAAGTCCTTGGTCATCGCGCTTGCCATGGGCGAGCGCAAGCTGCCGGGCATTCTCGCCGCCGTGAACCGTCGTTTGGTCAATGGCCTCATCACTGATGAACGGACAGCCACCGCCCTGCTCGGCGGCGCGTGATCGTGATGCTGGGCTCGGGCGAATCTGACGCGACGAGCCGTTGGCGATAAAAAGAAACCCGGCTATTTGTAGCGTCCATGCGGATCGTTGCCGTCGAGGAAGCCCATATCCCGCTGCAGGTGCTCCGACAGTTCTCGGACATCGACATAGCCGCGCCTGCGGTTGGCGAACCACGACAATTCCCGTGCCAGCAGCGAAATCCATCTATGTATTGGGGTCGAATCGAGTTTTTCCTGCATCGGAGTCATGATCGTCAGCCTTCGCTATGCTTGAACTGGAGTGATCGTCGACCCCAAATATCGGGCTGATCGGCACGTGCTTCCAATCAAACGTCGATCATGACCCATAAAGAGGCCTTATGCCCGATCTGAGCTCCCGTCAGAATGTCCAGCTCCCGCCCCTGCAGGCGATTCGGGTGTTCGATGCCGTGGCCAGACACCTCTCCTTCACCAAGGCCGCTGAGGAGCTCGGCATGACTCAGGCCGCCGCGAGCTATCAGATCAAGCTTCTGGAGGAGCGCATCGGCGCGCCGCTGTTCCTGCGCCGTCCACGGCAGATCGAGCTGACCGAACCCGGCCAGCGTCTTGCGCCGGCTGTCAGCGAGGCATTCGCGCTGCTGAGCGGCGCCTATGCGGCCGCCCGAGCCGGCGCCGACGGCGTGCTTTGCGTTTCCACCCTGCTCACCTTCGCCTCGAACTGGCTGGCGCAGCATCTGGGATCCTTTCAGGTCGCTCACCCCTCGCTTGCCGTGCGCGTCGACACCTCGAACCGGGTCGTCGACTTCGCCCGTGAGGACGTCGACATCGCCATCCGCTCCGGCGGCGGCAAGTGGCCGGGCGTGGAAACGCATATGCTGTTCAGGGCCGACTTCACCCCGGTGCTCAGCCCTAGGCTTGCGGCGAGCATCGGCGGCGTCAAGGAGCCGGCCGACCTGCTCAAGCTCCCCATCCTCGATCCCGGCGACATCTGGTGGCAGGAATGGTTCGCGCTCGCCGGTCTGCCCGCGGAGGAACTCGCCAGCCGTCCCGGCACCAGCATGGGCGCGCAGGCCTATGAGGCCAATGCCGCGATGGCCGGGCAAGGTGTTGCGATCGTCACCAGCGCCCTGTTCAAGAACGAGCTTGCCGACGGCCGGCTGATCCAGCCCTTCGACCTCGTCGGCGACGACGGCCACGCCTACTGGCTGGTCTATCCCACTGCCCGGCGCAACGTGCCGAAGATCCGCGCCTTCCGCGATTGGATTCTCGCCGAGATCGCCTGTCAGTAGGCCGGCATCACAGCCTGCCGTCTCCGCTACGCATCGCGCAGACGGGCGCGGCATCGATTTGTGCTGCGCTGCAGCATCGATTCCGGCTTGACATAATTCACACTTAGTGAGTAATTGCCCACAGCCAAGGCAAATGCTCATCTTGGTTTTAGGGAGGAATTGATGAAACTTCGCACGCTCACCCTGGGCCTGTTGTCGGCCAGCGCCCTTGCATTCGCCGCGCATGCCGAATCCATCACCATCGCCACCGTCAACAACGGCGACATGGTCCGCATGCAGAAGCTGACGGACGACTTCACGAAGGCCAATCCCGACATCCAGCTCAACTGGGTCACGCTCGAAGAAAACGTGCTGCGCGAGCGCGTCACCACCGACATCGCCACCAAGGGTGGCCAGTACGACGTCTTGACCATCGGCACTTACGAGGTTCCGATCTGGGCCAAGCAGAGCTGGCTCTTGCCGCTCGAGAAGCTCGGCGACGACTACGACGTCAAGGACATCATCCCGGCCATTGCCGGCGGCCTTTCGGTCGACGGCAAGCTCTATGCCGCGCCGTTCTACGGCGAGAGCTCCTTCGTCATGTACCGCAAGGACCTGATGGAGAAGGCGGGGCTCAAAATGCCCGACGCGCCGACCTGGGACTTCATCAAGGAGGCCGCCGACAAGATGACCGATCGGGCCAATGGCGTGAACGGCATCTGCCTGCGCGGCAAGGCCGGCTGGGGCGAGAACATGGCCTTCCTGACCGCCATGTCGAACTCCTTCGGCGCCCGCTGGTTCGATGAGAACTGGAAGCCGCAATTCGACCAGCCGGAATGGAAGAACACGCTGCAGTTCTATGTCGACCTGATGAAGGCAGATGGTCCTGAGGGCGCGTCCTCCAACGGCTTCAACGAGAATCTTGCGCTGTTCCAGCAGGGCAAGTGCGGCATGTGGATCGATGCCACCGTCGCCGCGTCCTTCGTCTCTGACCCGAAGGCCTCGCAGGTCGCCGACAAGGTCGGCTATGCGCTGGCGCCCGACAAGGGTCTCGGCAAGCGCGGCAACTGGCTGTGGGCATGGTCTCTCGCAATCCCCGCCGGCACCAAGAAGGCCGACGCCGCCGAGAAGTTCGTCTCCTGGGCGACCTCGAAGCACTACCTCGAACTGGTGGCTTCGAAGGAAGGCTGGGCCAACGTTCCGCCCGGAACGCGGACCTCGCTCTACAACAATCCGGAGTACCAGAA
>NZ_RZSV01000177.1:10953-12255 GCF_004023205.1 Mesorhizobium sp. M1A.F.Ca.IN.020.03.2.1
CCAGAAGGCAGCGCCCTTCGCGAAGATGACGCTGGACTCCATCAATGCCGCCGACCCGACGCATCCGACCGTCAAGCCGGTGCCCTATGTCGGCGTGCAGTTCGTGGCCATCCCGGAATTCCAGGGCCTCGGCACCACCGTCGGTCAGCTCTTCTCCGCCGCTCTTGCCGGCCAGTCGAGCGTCGATGATGCGCTGAAGCAGGCCCAGGACGCGGCGACCGCCGCGATGACCGAAGGCGGCTACCTCAAGTAAGGCTCCTCCCGGTGCCGAACGCCGGTAGCGGATCATGACCGGCATAGGCCGCCCGAAACCCAGTTCGGGCGGCCACCTCTGCAATCAGGAATTCTGGCACAAGTCTAAATCCGGCTGACCTTGGGAGGGTGACCGTCATGGCTACTCAGCAAACCCGTTCGCTTGCCCGTTTCATGATGGCGCCGTCGGTGATCCTGTTGTTCGTCTGGATGATCGTGCCACTGGTCTTTACGCTGTGGTTCTCGTTCCTCCAGTACAACCCGCTCAATCCGATCCGCGATGGGTTCGTCTGGTTCGCCAATTACAAGCTCTTCTACTCCAACCCCGCCTTCCTGCAGTCGATCATCAACACACTGACCATCGTCGTCAGTGTCCTGGCCATCACCGTGATTGGCGGCATCCTTTTGGCGCTGCTGCTCGACCAGCCGATCTGGGGTCAGGGCTTCGTGCGCATCCTGGTCATCTCGCCGTTCTTCGTCATGCCGCCGGTGGCGGCGCTTGTCTGGAAGAACATGATCATGCACCCGCAATACGGCGTCTTTGCCGATATTGCCCGCTTCTTCGGCGCCAACCCGATCGACTGGTTCGGTCAGCACCCGCTGACCGCCGTCATCCTGATCGTCGCCTGGCAATGGCTGCCCTTCGCGACGCTGATCCTGCTCACCTCGCTCCAATCGCTTGATGGTGAGCAGAAAGAGGCCGCCGAGATGGATGGCGCCGGCTTCCTCAGCCGCTTCTGGTATCTGACGCTGCCGCACATGTCGCGCGCCATCACAGTCGTCATCCTGATCCAGACCATCTTCCTGCTCTCGGTCTATGCCGAGATCCTGGTCACCACCAATGGCGGTCCCGGCTACGCCTCCACCAACCTGCCGTTCCTCGTCTACCAGAAGGCGCTCTTGGAATTCAAAATCGGCCAGGCGTCGGCAGGCGGCGTCATCGCGGGCATTCTCGCCAACATCGTCGCCTTCTTCGTCATGCGCGCGGTCGGCAGGAACCTGGACAAGTAGGGGCAAGACGATGCCACTTGCGCTGAACCACCCCCACTC
>NZ_RZSV01000178.1:0-12231 GCF_004023205.1 Mesorhizobium sp. M1A.F.Ca.IN.020.03.2.1
GCGAGATACACCGCAAGGAAGCCCGAGCCGCCGATGGCGCCCGCCGCGGCGAACACCATCAGCGACAGCGTCAGCACGAAGATCGGCAGCAGGCCATGGTCGAGGTTCAGCCGCTCGACGAGGCGCACGATCGCCAAGCCGCCGAGCACGCCGATGATGGCGCCGAGTCCCATGTTGATGACGAAGCCGATCACCAAACTGGTGGCGAGAACGTTTGCCTCGGGGTTGGCATGCGCGGCGATGATCTCGACCAAAGAGATGGTGAGGAAGATGGCGATCGGATCATTGGTGCCGGATTCAACCTCGAGCGTCGAGCGGACGCGCTCGCGCAAATGGATCTCCCCGGCGCGCAGTAGGAAGAACACCGCCGCTGCGTCGGTCGAAGCGACGGCGGCGCCGAGCAGCGAGGATTCCAGCCAGCTGAGATTGAGGAGGTAGTAGGCGGCGACGCCGAAGATGCCGGTGGTCAGGAGGACGCCGACGGTGGCCAGCGACAGCGCCGGCCCGGCCGCCTGGCGCAAGGCGTTGAGCGGCGTGCCGAAACCGGAATCGAACAGGATAATGGCCAAAGCCAACGAGCCGGCGAAATAAGCCAGCCGCGCATTGTCGAATTCGATGCCAAGGCCGTCGACCCCGGTGGCAAGGCCAATGCAGAGGAAGAGGAGCAGCAGGGGTGCGCCGAAGCGAAAGGCGATCAGGCTCGAAAAGGCGGCGGCGACAACAAGCGCTGTGCCGACCAGCGTCACGAGATAGATCGCATGCTCCATCCGGAATTGCCCCTCAAATCCGCGTCCCTCCCGCTTTACGGCAGAGTGGGGCGAAGACATGACCAGTGCAAGGCGGCAGCGTGGCTTTTTTGCCCCATGCCGCTGCGTCGAACGAAAAACGCCCGGCCGAAGCCGGGCGTTTCACACGATCAAAAAGGAAGCCTGAGGTCAGGCGATGGTCTTGCCGAAGGCGACAGCCGTGTCGCCCATGCGGTTCGAGAAGCCCCATTCGTTGTCGTACCAGGAGAGTACCGAGACGAAGTTGCCGTCCATGACCTTGGTCTGGTCGAGCGCCGCGATCGAGGAGTGCGGATCGTGGTTGAAATCGATCGAGACGTTCGGGTGATGGGTGACCGAGAGCACGCCCTTCAGCTTGCCCTTGGAGGCGGCGACCAGCGCTTCGTTGATCTCCTGCGCGGTGGTCGAGCGCTTGGCGATGAATTTGAAATCGACGACCGAGACGTTCGGGGTCGGCACGCGGATGGAGATGCCGTCGAGCTTGCCCTTGAGGTCGGGCAGCACCAGACCGATCGCCTTGGCGGCACCGGTGGAGGTCGGGATCTGCGACAGCGCCGCGGCGCGGGCCCGGTAAAGGTCCTTGTGCATGGTGTCCAGCGTCGGCTGGTCGCCGGTGTAGGAATGGATTGTCGTCATCATGCCCTTCTCGATGCCGACGGTCTCGTGCAGCACGGCGGCAAGCGGGGCCAGGCAGTTGGTGGTGCAGGACGCGTTGGAGATGACGACGTGGTCCTTGGTCAGCTTGTCGTGGTTGATGCCGTAGACGACCGTGAGATCGGCGCCTTCGGCCGGGGCCGAGACGATGACGCGCTTGGCGCCGGCGGTCAGATGCGCGGCAGCCTTGTCGCGCGCAGTGAAGATACCGGTGCATTCGAGCGCGATGTCGATGCCGAGATCCTTCCAGGGCAGCTGGGTCGGATCCTTGATGGCGGTGACCTTGAACTTCTCCTTGCCGACGGAGATCTGGTCGCCGTCGACCGTCACTTCATGCGGGAAGCGGCCATGCACGCTGTCGTAGCGGAGCAGATGCGCGTTGGTCTCTACCGGCCCGAGGTCGTTGACGGCGACGACATCGATGTCCTTGCGGCCGGATTCATGAATGGCGCGCAGGATGTTGCGGCCGATGCGGCCAAATCCGTTGATGGCAACTCTGACGGTCATGTTTCTCTCCCTGGGGACTGGAAAGTGGATGGGTCCGCTGCTTCATAGCGGCGGGCGTGCAAAGAATCCAGCCGTAGAAGCCGGAATTTAAATCGATTAGGTTGGTCCAGTCCGGCGACATCCTTTGAAGGGCTTCGCCGGACGGGGCGTTGCTTTTTGTGCATGCCGCTCGAGATCGCTGCGCGCTTTTGAGCGACATGCGATGGCTCACTTGCCGTGCAGGCGTGCCTCCACGGCCTTCGCCGCGGCCTCGGCGGTGATGCCGAAATGCGGATAGAGCTGCTCGATCGAGCCGGAGGCGCCGAAGCCGGTCATGCCGACGAAGATGCCGTCGATACCGATCAGGTGGTCCCAGCCCTGGCGGATGCCGGCCTCGATAGCGACCTTCACCTCGGCGTTGCCGATGGTCTTCCTGCGATAGTCCTCGTCCTGCTGGTCGAACAGCTCGAAGCAGGGCACCGATACGACGCGGGTCGGATGGCCGTGTTTTTCGGGCAACTCGCGGGCGCCGAGGGCGACCTCGACCTCCGAGCCCGTGGCGAAGATCGTCACGGCCGCCTCGCCGTTTGCCGCGGCAAGCTCATAAGCGCCCGAGGCGCTGAGGTTCTTCTCGCTGTGTTCGCTGCGCACGGTCGGCAGGTTCTGGCGGGTCAGCGCGAGCGTCGAAGGCGTCTTTTCGGACTCCAACGCCAGCTGCCAACATTCCGCCGTCTCGACCGCGTCGGCCGGGCGGAAGACGTTGTGGTTCGGAATGGCGCGCAGTGCGGCCAGATGCTCGACCGGCTGGTGGGTCGGGCCGTCCTCGCCGAGACCGATCGAGTCATGGGTCATGACGAAGATCGAGCGGATGCCCATCAGCGAGGCAAGGCGCATCGAGGGCCGGGCATAGTCGGAGAAACACAAGAAGGTGCCGCCATAGGCGATCAGGCCGCCATGCAGCGTCAACCCGTTGATGGCCGCCGCCATGCCGTGCTCGCGGATGCCGTAATGAACATAGCGCTGGCCGTAGTCGTCCGGAGTGATGTTCTTGGTCTGGCTGGTCTTGGTGTTGTTGGAGCCGGTGAGGTCGGCCGAGCCGCCGATGGTTTCGGGAACAGCGCCGTTGATCACTTCCAGCGCCATTTCCGAGGACTTACGGGTGGCCACCTTCGGCTTGTCGGCCGAGAGCTTCTTCTTGTACTCGGCGATGACGGCGTCGAAATTGTCCGGCAGCTTGCCGGCGAGGCGGCGCTCGAATTCGCCCTTCAGCTTGGCGTCGGCCTTGGCAAGGCGGCCTTCCCAATCGGCGCGCGCCTTGGCGCCGGCGGTGCCGACGCCGCGCCAGGCGTCGAGGATGTCGGCCGGAATCTCGAAGGGCGGCGATTCCCAGTTGAAGAATTTGCGGGCGCCGGCGATTTCGTCGGCGCCGAGCGGCGAGCCATGCGCCTTGTTGGTGCCGGCCTTGGTCGGGGCGCCGAAGCCGATGGTCGTCTTGCAGGCGATCATCGTCGGCTTGTCGGAATGGCGGGCGGCTTCGATGGCGTAGGCGATGGCTTCCGGATCGGTGCCGTCGATGTGGCTGGCGTTCCAGCCGCTGGCCTGGAAGCGGGCGACCTGGTCGGTGTTGTCGGCGAGCGAGACCGGGCCGTCGATCGAAATGTTGTTGTTGTCCCAGAAGACGATCAGCTTGTTGAGCTTGAGATGGCCGGCGAGCGCGATGGCTTCCTGGGAGACGCCCTCCATCAAGCAGCCGTCGCCGGCCAGCACATAGGTGTGGTGGTCGACAAGGTCGTTGCCGAAGGCGGCGTTCATGATGCGCTCGCCGAGCGCGAAGCCGACCGAGTTGGCGAGGCCCTGGCCGAGCGGACCGGTGGTGGTCTCGATGCCGGCGGCATGGCCGTATTCGGGATGGCCGGCGGTCTTCGATCCGAGTTGGCGGAAATTCTTGATCTGGTCGATCGTCATGTCCTCGTAGCCGGTGAGGTACAGGAGCGAATAGAGCAGCATCGAGCCGTGGCCGGCCGACAGGATGAAACGGTCGCGGTCTGCCCAGTGCGGGGCCTTGGCGTCGAATTTCAGGAAGCGGGTGAACAGCACCGTAGCGATGTCGGCGCAGCCCATGGGCAGGCCGGGGTGGCCGGAATTGGCCTTCTCGACGGCGTCCATGGAAAGAAAACGGATCGCATTGGCCATCCGATCATGTTGTTCACGCGAGGTCATGCTTCCTCCGGAATAGGGGTTGGAGCTTTGGGAGAGCCCGTGGAAAGGGTGCGCGACACATAGCAGGCGCGGCCTTTGAGTCAACAAATCGGTGCTTTTTTGCCGGCCTTGTGAAGGCGGCGGCGACGCTACATTAGCGTTAGCGGGGGACAGTCGCGAGAGCTTTATTGACGCGCGCTTCACCCGGCGCCTAATCTTTCCGAGATAACGCGTTCTGAACGCGAGCGATTCGGTGACGGGCAGGGCATAGGACGAAGGCCATGACCGGGGAAACGACCCTCAAGGAAGTCATCGCCAGGCTCGGCAAAGCCATGGAGGGACTGGAAAACGCCGTGGCGGCGCGGCTCGAGCATGAGCGCGACTATTCCGAGGCCGAGGCCGAGGTGCAGCGCATGAACGCCGACCGCTCGCGGCTGGCGCAGGAGCTCGACAATTCCGAGGCCCGCGCCGAACGGCTGGAAGATGCCAACAAGGAAGTGTCGCGCCGGCTGGTGACCGCCATGGAAACCATTCGCGCGGTACTGGACAGGTAAGCCAATGGCACAGGTCACCGTTTCCATCGACGGCAAGCAGTACCGGATGGCTTGCGACGAGGGCCAAGAAGAGCATCTGATCGACCTCGCCGAGCGCTTCGACCGGTATGTCATGCATTTGAAGGATTCGTTCGGCGAGATCGGCGACCAGCGGCTGACCGTCATGGCCGGCATCATGGTGATGGATGAGCTTTCGGAGCTCAACAAGCGGGTCAAGGGCATGGAGAGCGAGGTGCTGACGCTGCGCAAGACGCGCGACGAGGCGCTGACCAAGGCCGACAAGAGCGACAGCGTGCTGACGACCGCGCTCGCGGCACTTGCGCAGCGCATGGAAGACCTTGCGACGACGCTGGCGGTGAAGAAGGCTTAAGCCGCCAATCCCCTGCGTCCGCTATGGAAATTCTGCTGTCTTTTCCAGGAAAAGCAGAAATTTTTCCATCGTTCCGATCACGCTTGCAGACACAAGCCTTTTGAACCGTTCCTTCCGGCGGTATAGAAGCTGACACGCGCCGATGGGGTTAGCCCAGGCCGGCGCCATGTCACAGGGTAGGGAGCACGCGATGAGCCTTCGTATCAACGATATCGCGCCGGATTTCACGGCCGAGACTACGCAAGGGACGATCAATTTCCATCAATGGATCGGTGACGGCTGGGCAGTGCTCTTCAGCCATCCGAAGAACTTCACGCCGGTTTGCACGACCGAGCTCGGCACGATGGCCGGGCTCGAGGGCGAATTCAAAAAGCGAAACGTCAAGATCATCGGCATTTCCGTCGATCCGGTGTCGAGCCACGACAAATGGCAGGCCGACATCAAGACAGCTACCGGCCAGACGGTGAACTATCCGCTGATCGGCGACAAGGATCTCGCCGTCGCCAAGCTTTACGAGATGCTGCCGGCGGGCGCCGGCGAGAGCTCTGAAGGGCGCACGCCGGCCGACAACGCCACGGTGCGCTCGGTCTACGTCATCGGCCCGGACAAGAAGATCAAGCTGGTGCTGACCTATCCGATGACCACCGGCCGCAACTTCGATGAGATCCTGCGCGTCATCGATTCCATCCAGCTGACGGCCAAGCACCAGGTGGCGACGCCGGCAAACTGGAAGCAGGGCGAGGACGTGATCATCACCGCCGCCGTCTCCAACGAGGACGCGATCAAGCGCTTCGGCGCCTACGAGACGGTGTTGCCGTATCTGCGCAAGACCAAGCAGCCGACAGCGTGAGCTTTCCTTCTCCCCCGTTCCACGGGGAGAAGGTGCCCGAAAGGCGGATGAGGGGTGGCGCGGCGTTCGGTGATTACCGCGTCAACGGACGTTGTCCTGACGTGATAAGCTCGTAATCTCGGCGCTGCCCCTTATTGTCCTGCCGGACATTTCTCCCCGTATAGTGACGGGGAGAAAGGGGCGAACCACAGCTTTCGCCAATCGCGGGCGTTGTAGGGCCAAATAAAAACGGCGGCGCCAGACGCTGGCGCCGCCGTTTTGTCTTTGCGTAATGCCTCGAGCTTTTACGCCGCCGGCTGCGCTTCGATGGTGCGCAGCGCCTGGTTTTGACGCTTGGCCGCGGCCTTGACCGCGTCCTGCACCTTCTCGAAGGCGCGCACCTCGATCTGGCGCACGCGCTCGCGGCTGATGTCGAACTCGGCCGACAGCTCTTCCAGCGTCAGCGGCTCTTCGGCCAGACGACGCGCCTCGAAGATGCGCCGCTCGCGGTCGTTGAGCACCGACAGCGCGCCCGACAGCATCGAGCGCCGGTTTTCCAGCTCGTCCTGCTCGATCAGCATCTCTTCCTGGCTTTCGTGATCGTCGACCAGCCAGTCCTGCCATTCACCGGACTCACCTTCGCTCGCCCTGATCGGGGCGTTGAGCGAAGCGTCGCCCGACAGGCGACGGTTCATCGACACCACTTCGGCCTCGGAAACGTTGAGACGCGTGGCGATCTCGGCGATCTGGTCGGGCTTGAGGTCGCCGTCGTCGAGCGCCTGGATCCGGCCCTTCACCTTGCGCAGGTTGAAGAACAGGCGCTTCTGGTTGGCGGTGGTGCCCATCTTGACCAGGCTCCACGAGCGCAGGATGTATTCCTGGATCGAGGCCTTGATCCACCACATAGCGTAGGTGGCGAGCCGGAAGCCGCGCTCCGGTTCGAATTTCTTGACAGCCTGCATGAGGCCGACATTGCCTTCCGAGATCACCTCGCCGATCGGCAGGCCGTAGCCGCGATAGCCCATGGCAATCTTGGCGACGAGCCGCAAATGGCTGGTGACGAGCTTGTGCGCGGCGGAAGTGTCCTGATGCTCGGCATAACGCTTGGCGAGCATGTACTCTTCCTGGGGCTGAAGCATCGGAAAGCGACGGATTTCTTCCAGGTAGCGGGCGAGACCGCCTTCACCGGAAACGATACTGGGTAGTGACTGGGCCATGATAGCGCCCCCTCTCTATTGGAGTGATGCCCCCGTAACGCGGCGGGCATGTGACGCGAATGCCAATCGGCTCATTCGCGGCAACTGCTGTATATAGGAACAAAACCAGAAAGGACAGGCATTTGTTCAACACGAAACAGTGTGTCACGCTGAAGTGAACAACGCCAGTCAGGTTTTTGATGGCTGGTTTGAAGCGTCTTGATGGCGGTTCAGAGCATTCGAAAGCCGCCGACAAGTTCCTCCATGTCCCTCGGCATCGGCGCCTCGAACCGCATCGGTAGATGGGTGGTCGGGTGTCGGAATTCAAGGAGCCAGGCATGGAGCGCCTGCCTGGAAAATGCCTTGACCTCGCCTTTCAGCGGTTCCGGCAGCCGGTTGGCCTTGGTGCGGAAGGCCTGGCCGTACTCCGGATCGCCGACCACCGGATGACCGATATGCGCCATATGCACCCTGATCTGGTGCGTGCGGCCGGTCTCGAGGCGGCATTCGATCAGACTTGCGGTGGTGAATTCCTTCTGCCGCCCGCCGAAACGCTCGACGACGGTGAAATGGGTAACGGCATGCCGGGCGTCGTCCCGGCCTTCGGGAACCACCGCGCGCCGCACCCGGTCGGCGGCGCGGCCGAGCGCGGCCTCGACGGTGCCGGTCGGCCGCTGCGGAATGCCCCAGACCAGCGCCAGATAGGCGCGTTCGAGGTCGCCCGTCCGGCCATGATCGGCGAAGGCCTCGGACAGTGCCTTGTGGGCGCGGTCGGTCTTGGCCACCACCATGACGCCGCTGGTTTCCTTGTCCAGCCGGTGGACGATGCCCGGTCGCCTGGCGCCGCCGATGCCGGAAAGACTGTCGCCGCAATGATGGATCAGCGCGTTGACCAGTGTGCCGGTCCAGTTGCCGGCGCCGGGATGCACAACCAGCCCCGCCGGCTTGTTGACGACGATCAGCTCGTCGTCCTCGTAAAGGATGTCGAGAGGAATGGCCTCGCCTTGCGGCTCGGCAGGCTCCGGCTGCGGCATGATGACCGCGACACGCTCGCCCGGCGCCATCTTGCGCTTTGCCTCTTCGACCGGCTTGCCGGCGATCGTAACCGCACCCTGCTTGATGAGGGCCTGCACGCGGCTGCGTGAGATCTCCGGGCCGAGCTGGGCGGTGAGCCACTGGTCGAGGCGCTTGCCTGCGGCATCGGCGCCGGTTTCCAGCTCCACCGCTCCACCCAACTCATCGCCCGGCAATTGATCCTGTCTCAAAATCGGGGCCCTATCAAAATCGAGGTCTCTTCGCTATGAGCGCTCATCGAAACCCGTTGCGGATTGTTTAGTCATGGCCCGGCCGATCGCCGAAGAAGATGAGGAGAAGCCGCTCGACCCTGCGGCCGAAAAAGTGCGCCGGAAGCTCATCCGCTTCATGATCGTCAATCTCGGTCTTCTGTTCCTCGCCCTTATGGTGGTGATCGGAGCCCTTGTCTACAAAGCCCGCAATGCGCCCGGCGCCGGATCGGTGCATGCCGGCGATGTCCAGGCTCCGGCCGGCGCGCCCCTCTCCGGCGATATCGTGCTGCCGGTCGGCGCCAAGGTGGTCAGCCAGGCACTGTCCGGCAACCGCCTGTCGATCGATGCCGAGCTCGCCGACGGCAGCCGTTCCATCTTTCTCTACGACATTGCCGAGCGCCGCGTCATCGGCCAGTTCGCGATTCGCAACAAATGAGCGGCTTTGCCGATAACCGCAGCATTGCGACCGTGGCGCTCGTCGTCGAAAACTATGACGAGGCGATAGCCTGGTATGTCGAGCGGCTTGGCTTCGTGCTGAGCGAGGATGTCGACCTCGGCGGCGGCAAGCGCTGGGTGACGGTCACGCCGGCAAACAGGCAGGGCGCGCGGCTGCTCTTGGCGGCAGCCTCCGGCGAGAGGCAGGCAAGCCGCATCGGTGACCAGACCGGCGGCCGGGTGTTTCTTTTTCTCGAAACGGACGACTTCGCCCGCGACCATCAGGCGATGCTTGGCAGGGGCGTCGAATTCCGCGAGGCGCCGCGCTTCGAGCCCTATGGCACGGTGGCGGTGTTTGCCGATCTCTACGGCAATCTCTGGGATCTGATCGAGCCGAAACGGCAGGGTTGACGAGGGCAGTCCGCAAAGTCCGCGAACAGTCCGAAACCCCAGTTGCTTTTTTCCGGCCTTCATCCTATGTAGCCGGTTCTTGAGCGCGCCCATCGTCTAGCGGTCAGGACACCGCCCTCTCACGGCGGGAACAGGGGTTCGATTCCCCTTGGGCGTACCATTGATTCCAATAATTTAGCTGCTTTGAACGACGACGTGTCGAATAGCGATCGAGAAGCCTTAGCCAGGCAATGCGCGAAGGAACACACAGCACCGTCGGCCGTTTGCCTTTCTTTCAGTGAAAGGATGAGACATGCCGACACCCGCTGAGCTCGAAGCGAAATTCTGGAAAGCACTGAAATCTGACATGACGATGATGATCGGCCTCGACGGCTCCAACATCATCCCTCGGCCCATGACGGCACAACTGGAGAAGGACGATACCGGTCCGATCTGGTTTTTCACGGCGAAAGACACGGAGCTTCCGATGGGCCTTTCCGGCGGCGACCAGGCAACGGCCACGTTCGTCTCCAAGGGACATGACCTCTTCGCAACGGTGCAGGGCAAGCTTCGCGTCGACAATGATCGGGCTGTGATCGATCGGCTCTGGAACCCCTATGTCGAAGCATGGTTCGAGGGCGGCAAAGACGATCCGAAACTCACGCTGTTGCGCTTCGATCCGGACCGAGCCGAAATCTGGCTCGATGCGTCGAGCGTGGTTTCGGGCATCAAGATGCTGCTCGGATATGACCCGAAGCAGGAATACAAGGATAATGTCGCCAAGGTCGACCTTTAGGGGCCGGTCGCGACAGGCTGTCGGCCGCGTAATTTCTGCTTCTCGGTTGATGCGGCAAAGGCCTCCAGCCTGGAATGCAACCACGCATCCACTCTATGGGCTCGCGACCAGAATGAACCGCGCCAGTTTGCGGCGGCAATGCGTTACGCGCCGGGATGGAAGATAGGCGCACGAATCCGCCACTGGCGCGCGCCTGGCGTTATACTCGACGTTATCGGAGCGCCGCTTTTTGCCCCTGGGCTTTGAAGCCCCTGTTTCCGCGCTGTCCCATGAGAGGAAGGCGCTGCGCTATTTCCCGGTAAGAAACGGCGTGGCTCAGTCATGCGATAGCGTCTAGCCACCGATTCGGCCTTGGCTACCATCCCAATTGGATTATCTGGGAAAGATCGGCGATGTCGCCATAGATCATCGAGCCTTTGACGAGAAAACACTTGCCATGCAAGACCTCGGACAGTGAGCTCGACGCGGTGCAAACCGGCAAAACTTTATGGCCATTGGCTTCGGTCGGGCCGACGCTGATGACGAGGAAAGCAATCGCAACGAGAGTCGTTCTGCTCATATCCAACCCCTCAAGCTGCCAGGGCTGCAAAACCGGTTGCCTCCTCAAAAAAGTAGCATCGGGCAATGATGGGATTCATCGTATCGATTGGAGAAGCGGCTCATCTATCTGCCGTAGGCGCAAAGACGGATTAGCTCCCCGCCTGTTCAGTGACTTCCACCAGGCGGGCTAACGCTTCATTGTTCCCCAGCCAAACTATAACCCCTCGAATTGCCCACCACCAAGGCGCTTGAATTCCGAACTTCTTCAAAGCGTTCAGGAGCTTCAAGACGTGCATCTATCGCGCTTGCTGAAAAAGGCGGCGCGGAACAGTGCAGCCTAAACATGGGGGCGCCCGGCCTGTGGCATATCGGGGGACCTAGGGCAGACAGGCCGGGCCTTTTACCCCATGTGGGCAAGGGGCAAGTCTGTACTATGCGCCACCTTTTGACAGCTGACATCAGAACTTTAGGCGTAGCTAATAAACGCCGTCGCGATTAATGAGCGCAAGCGAGGGACCTTTGGTTGCCTCTGCGGCTACACCCCTGATGGGATTGACCGCTCATAGTCAGCACGCTCCCAAACGGAAGCGGCAAACCGCTCACCTGCGAAAGCGGGATGAGTTGCGCCATGACCGTTGCAGGTCCTCGCGCTTCTCAAGACAGGCTTTTCGCAAACGCTCACGGACTTGTATTGTGACCTTGCGGCGCCATCAACGCTGTGGTGGCACCGGATCGAGCAGGGTGACATCGTCGGGCCCCGCGGGTGGCAGTTCGCCATTGGGCGTCAGCTTGTTGACCGCCTCGGGCAAGTCCCTGGTTATCCTGGCTATCAGCTCATCGCGGGACAAGCCGGTCTGCATTGAAAGAGAAGCGAGCGTTTCGTCGTCTATTGCCGCCTCGACCTCTTTCGGCTCGATCGGCTGGTTGGGTCCGCTACTAACCCAAGAATCCACCTTGGAACCGGCTCCCGCATTTCTGAAGCGGTCGACAATATCCCCGAGCGCCGTCCCCGATACGCCTTTGGACAGCTGATCCAAGATCCCTCCCTGCAGACTGTTTGGATCGCGATTTCCCGCGCCACGGAGCAGCTCTCCGATCTTGTCGCGATTTTGGTAGGCGAGAATGCCCAATATGGCGACAGCCAGTCTTCCCAGATTTGCCATTGATTTCCTCCCAGCAATTACAAGGGAAGAGCCGGTGATCACAAAGGTTCCGTCTAACGTGAAAAGTTTGCCGGGAGGCCAGCAAGCGAGGTCATCTTGCAATCAACAGGCTGGATCACGAGCCGCTTGATTTAGACGCATAAAGTCCTGGACGAAGGCCGCTCGGAAAGCCGCAAAAATCTCCGGTGGCACCCCCTTCAACCTGCTTGCCACTGGCGACAAGCCATACTGAAAGAATCCTGCTGGCCGCGATACCTATTGGCTTTTGTTCAGGAGCGTGGCGGGACCGAACACCGGCAGCCGGGTCCTAGTGAAAAGAATGCCGGTACTCCTCGCTAAATCAAACCGCGCTCGGAACAAAGGTGTCGGACGCTTGTTGGGTTTGCAGCACATCTGCCCAACTAGGAACTTCTCCATGAAAAATCGCCATCTACTGGTTGCGCTGACCACAGCCGCCGCCATCACATTCGCAGTGCCTGCCTTCGCCGCCGACGACGCCCAGGGGTTCGTCGACAAGGCTGCCAACGGGGGGATGTTCGAGGTCGAGT
>NZ_RZSV01000179.1:0-12172 GCF_004023205.1 Mesorhizobium sp. M1A.F.Ca.IN.020.03.2.1
GCAGCCGGGAGCCTCGCGCAGGATCTCGCGCGCCTCGTCGGCGGTGATCGGCTTCTCGAACTCGATGTTGACGGCTTCCGAGTGGCCGATGAACACCGGCACGCGCACGCAGGTCGCCGTCAGCTTGATCTTGGGATCGAGCATCTTCTTGGTCTCGGCGACCATCTTCCACTCCTCCTTGGTGAAGCCGTCGTCGAGGAAGACGTCGATATGCGGGATGACGTTGAAGGCGATGCGCTTGGTGAACTTCTTGACGTCGACCTGGTCGGCGACGAAGACCGCGCGGGTCTGCGTGAACAGCTCGTCCATGCCTTCCTTGCCGGCGCCGGAGACCGACTGGTAGGTAGCGACGACGACGCGCTTGATGGTGGCGACATCGTGCAGCGGCTTCAGCGCCACGACGAGCTGCGCCGTCGAGCAGTTCGGATTGGCGATGATGTTCTTGCGCGAGAAGAGTTCGACCGCGTCCGGATTCACTTCCGGCACGATCAGCGGCACGTCAGGGTCGTAACGGAAGGCCGACGAATTATCGATGACGACACAGCCCTGCTTGCCGATCTTGGGCGACCACTCCTTGGAGACATTGCCGCCGGCCGACATGACGCAGATGTCGGTGTCGGAAAAATCGTAGGTGTCGAGCGCCTTGACCTTCAGCGTGCGGTCGCCGAAGGACACTTCGGTGCCCTGGCTGCGGCGCGAGGCCAACGCCACCACTTCGCTCGCCGGGAAGCCGCGCTCGTCCAGAATGTTGAGCATTTCGCGGCCCACATTGCCCGTGGCGCCGACTACCGCAACCTTGAAACTCATCGAAATCTCCTGTCCCTCTCCGCTTGGTTGTTGGAGAAAACCCGCCGGCCTCATGCGGGTTCTGTCCCCCGGGCCGAACCCGGGAGAGGGTGGTTAGGCCAAGGGAATCACACCGTTTTGGTGGTGGTTTTGGCCGTAGTTTTGCGAGAACGGACGGACGCGTCGAAACGCCCGGCCCGATACTGTGCATCGTGGCTGGGGGCATCGAATGCCAGAAGAGCCAAATGGCCGCGCATTGAAGACGATCCCGTTCGCTGCCGGCTTTTACGCGCTTTGCGTAAAGAGTCAATTGGCGCAGGCTGCTGCCGCCTTGAGCCCGGCCTTTATCGCCGCCCAGCTTTCGGCAGGCGATGTCGGCCTGTGCTCTTCGGCGATACGGCCGGCCAGCAAATCGCGCCAGGCACCGTCGTCTGTCATCCGTCGGATTGCGCCATACCAGCCGATCTGATCGGTCGAATCGACCGCGGGCATCAGGCCGCCGGTCGCTTCGATCAGCGACGGCGTGGTCGAGACGATGACCGGGACCCCGAAATCCAGACACTCCGAAGCGGCATAGCCCCAGCCCTCGATATGCGAGGGGAAAACGCCGAAGGTGGTACTTCGATAATAGCCGATAAGCTCCTCGTCGCTGACAGGACCCGCGAAGACGATCTTTTCTTTCAGCCCCGGATGAGCCTTGAGATAGGCGCTGAGCTCCTCGACCATCCAGCCCCAGCGGCCGACGCAGACGAGCTTCGGCAACCGAACGCCTTCGTCGAGCGCCTGCTGCCAGATGCGGGCGAGCATGATGTGGTTCTTCCGGATCTCTATGGTCGAGCAATAAAGGATGTAGGGCTCGCCAGCCTCGAGCCGCGACGTCATTCTCAGCCGCGCGGCCTTCTCATGCAGCAGCGAGGGCATCGGGAAGCGATGGACGACCGGCAGATCTATGCCGGCCTTGCGCATGTGATCGCCAAGCATCGTCGCCGCGGTGTCGGAGGTGCAGAAGGCCGCCGCGCCGGACCGCACCAGCCGTTCGAGATTGGGCCCGAAGGCGGCCTGCCATCTGTTCTTTGCGACAAGGTCGGGCCGCATGGTCGGGATCATGTCGTGGCAAAGAAAGGCTATGTTGTCGGGGCCGGCGCAAACCGCCGCTAACTTTTCGCCGACCAGCAGCTGATTGCTGATCAGTACGGTTCGAGGCCCGACATCTTTCGTCGGCTGCGCCGCATCGCCCCGAAGCAAACCCGCCCGGAGACCGGCTCGCCTAGAGAAGCGATAGGCCCGCAGCAACAGCTTCGACACCGTGAAGGTGAAGCCGGAACGGCCGTTCGTCACCATTCCCGCAAGCTGGCGATCGGCTTCACTCTTGGCCATTGGATGGCGCCGCGCCGATTGGAACCCCTGTCGCAGCGCGGCAGCGGCTTGCAGTCGTGGCCGCTGCCGGAACGGCGCGATCTCGCTGACGCCCAACTGATCCATCTCGAATTTTTCGAGCGGCCGGAAACGATGGCTGGAGAAATCGAGCGTCACCACTTCGACATCCGGGTCGGGATCGGCGAGCGCTGCCCTGACCATGAAGTCTTCCAGCCGCTGGATGCCGGCCAGCGCGCCGCGCCAGGCGAGTAGGCCGGTCGCGTCGATGCAGATTTTCCGTCTTTGGCCGCCGGGAGCGTCGGCCGCTTCTGGCAGCAGTATCGAGTCCTTCCGGGCCATTGCTTCGCGGTCTGTGAGGCGACTTGCGGCTTCTATCCCGATTTGCCGCCTCTAAGATAGCCGGCTGAACGCCATCGCTCTTGCCCGCCGGCCGGCGCTCATGTCAAATCGAGCAAAGGGAAAGAATTCGACGCTCGGGGGGATCTGATGCGCGGCGAAGTTCTTCACTATGACGAGCGCCAGGGCTTCGGCTTCATCAGCGGCGCCGACGGCAGGCGCTACAGTTTCGCGCGCGAGGACCTGCGTCGCGAGACGACGCTTGCCAGGGGAGCCCAGGTCGAGTTCCAGCCGAATGGCGAACGTGCCGGCAATGTCTTCTCGGCCCGCGCCCGGATCATCGATCCGGCGGACAACGACGTTCCAGTTCCTGCCCGTCCGCTGCCGGGCAGCTCGCCTGCGGGGCAGCCGCATTTCGGCCGCAACGCCGAGGCCGGAACGGTGGAATCGACCGGCCTCTGGAGCTATTTCTGGCGTGGCGTGACGACGAACTACGTCAACTTCTCCGGCCGCTCCCGGCGCAAGGAGTTCTGGGGCTTTTGCCTGTTCTGGACGATCGGTCTAGTCGTCGCCATCGGCGTCGGCTTGTCCGCGGACCTGTCGCGCGGCGACCTCGAGGGCGGCGGCGATGAGCCGGTCGTCATGTTCGGCCTTCTCGGTCTTTACGTCCTGCTCAC
Source organism: Mesorhizobium sp. M1A.F.Ca.IN.020.03.2.1 (assembly GCF_004023205.1). Taxonomy (NCBI): domain Bacteria; kingdom Pseudomonadati; phylum Pseudomonadota; class Alphaproteobacteria; order Hyphomicrobiales; family Phyllobacteriaceae; genus Mesorhizobium; species Mesorhizobium sp. M1A.F.Ca.IN.020.03.2.1. The sequence continues at coordinate 3,177 of NZ_RZSV01000179.1, forward strand.
GTTCCTGCCGTGGGTCGCGCTCGTCGTGCGCCGCTTGCATGATCTCGGCCTGACCGGCTGGCTCGCCATCCTCTGCTTCGTGCCTTATGTCGGCTGGCTCGCCACCCTGGTCTTCGGCCTGATCCCGACCCAGGCCGGCGACAACAAGTGGGGGCCGGTGCCGGGCGGAGTTAGATTCTGACGGCCGCCGTCCTTAGTGCCTCGCCCGACAGCCTGAGGAAGATCTTCTGGCCGTGGCGTTCGGCGCCGAGCCGCTCGTAGAAGCGCAGCGCACCCTCGTTCCAGTCCTCGGCGGTGAGGTCGATGCGGCCAATGCGCTTGTCGAGGCAATAGCCGGCGAGAAACCCGATCAGCGCCTCACCCACTCCCGCGTTTCGTGCCTCTTGGCGTACGAACAGGTCTTTCAAGAACATCAGCCGGTCGAGATCGATGCCCGGATGCGCGATCGCGACCGAGGCCAGGCCGGCCACCTCGCCACCGGCGAAGGCCAGCGCGAAATGCGGATAGGCCGGGCTTTCCTCGCCGAGCCACTGCTTTGCCGTGGCCGTCGCCCGGGCATGGTCGAGCGGTGACTGCCGATAATGCGCCGCCATTGCGCAAAGCACGGTGGCGAGCGCCTCGGCGTCTTCGGTCGTCGCCCAGCGGACGTCGACCGCCGCCTCTGCCATGGGGATCAGCCCTGGAACTTGGCGATGATGGCGTCGCCCATCTCGGTGGTGCCGACCTCGGTCATGCCCTCGGACATGATGTCCTTGGTGCGCAGGCCGTCGTCGAGCACGGCGGCGATCGCCGCTTCGAGCTTGTCGGCTTCCACCGTCATGCCGAAGGAATAGCGCAGGCACATGGCGAAGGAGGCGATCATGGCGATCGGATTGGCGACGCCCTTGCCGGCGATGTCGGGCGCCGAGCCGTGCACCGGCTCGTAGAGCGCCTTGCGCTTCTTGGTCTTGACGTCCGGCGCGCCGAGCGAGGCCGACGGCAGCATGCCGATCGAGCCGGTGAGCATGGCGGCGATGTCCGAGAGCATGTCGCCGAACAGATTGTCGGTGACGATGACGTCGAACTGTTTTGGCCAGCGCACCAGCTGCATGCCGCCGGCATCGGCCAGCATGTGGTCGAGCTTGACGTCGGCATATTTCGCCTGATGCGTCTGGGTGACCACCTCGTTCCACAGCACGCCCGACTTCATGACGTTGCGCTTTTCCATCGAGGTGACATGGTTCTTGCGCGTGCGTGCCAGCTCGAAAGCGACGCCGGAGATACGCTCGATCTCGAACGTGTCGTAGACCTGGGTGTCGATGCCGCGCTTCTGGCCGTTGCCGAGGTCGATGATCTGCTTCGGCTCGCCGAAATAGACGCCGCCGGTGAGCTCGCGCACGATCAAGATGTCGAGGCCCTCGACCACCTCCTGCTTGAGCGAGGAGGAGGTGGCCAGAGCCGGATAGCAGATAGCCGGACGCAGGTTGGCGAACAGCTCCATGTCCTTGCGCAGGCGCAGCAGGCCGGCCTCGGGGCGCACCTCGTAGGGCACCTTGTCCCATTTCGGCCCGCCGACGGCGCCGAACAGCACGGCATCCGCAGCAACAGCCTTTTCCATGTCGGCATCGGAGATCGCCGCGCCATGCGCGTCGTAAGCGCATCCGCCGACCAGCCCCTCGTCGGTGGCAAAGCCGCTGCCGAGCTTCGCGTTCATGGCCGCGATCAACTTCTTCACTTCGGCCATGGCCTCGGGGCCGATGCCGTCGCCGGCGAGCAGGAAGAGATTTTTCGAAGCCATGGAGAACCGTCCTGGGGAGAGAATTGAACCGCGGCCTTGCTAAACGCCGGGCGGGCTGTGCGCAAGGGGACGAGCCTCGAGATCCTTCACACCCCCTCTGCCCTGCCAGCATCTCGCAAGAGGCCGGTAGGCGCGCCATCACCGATGCGACAGGATATTCACCAGCCGCCCGAACGGATCGCGCACATAGAAGCGCCGCACGCCCCAGGGCTCGTCGGCCGGGCCGTATTCGACGGCAAAGCCAGCCTTGCGCATGCGGTCCAGCGCATCATCGACATCGTCGACCTCGATCGAGAGGTCCGGCACCGGCGTGCCCGACCCGCCTTGCGACATGAAGCTGATCTGGACGGCCATGGTCTGCTGGGAGCCGTACGTGGCGATCCAGCCCATATCCATGAGCTGATCGAGGCCAAGCACGCCCTGATAGAAGCGCTTTGCCGCCGCAATGTCGGGCGTTTCGATATTGGCGACGATGCGTCTGACCTTGACCATGGGCCGCTCCTCGCTCCACGCCGTCGTTGTGCCCAGCCGCTTCGCAGCCTGGGCGACAGGCCTCAGACAGTGCGCCTGAGCGCCGTCACCTCGATCTCGATCTTTATCTCCGGCTTGTTGAGCTGGCAGACGATCATCGTCGCCGCCGGGCGGATGTCCCCGAACGCCTCGCCGAGGATCGGGAAGACCACGTCAACATAGGCCTGGTCGGTAATATAGTAATGCGCCCGCACCACATCGGCCATGTCGAAGCCACCGTCGGCAAGGGCCTTGGCGATGGTGGCAAGACAATTGCGCGTCTGCGCCTCGACCGTGTCGGGCATCGTCATCGTGGCATAGTCGTAGCCGGTCGTTCCGGAGACGAAACTCCAGTCGCCCTGCACCACCGCGCGCGAATAGCCGGCGGTTTTCTCGAAGGGGGAACCGGTGGAGATCAGCTTGCGCATGGGGCCTCGCAGGATTTGTTAGGTCATTCTGAAACGCATCCACAGCCCAGTCGTGAGCCAGACAACGCGATGCTGGCGGGACAGCGGGGAGGCGCGAAGGACGCAAGCTGGCAATTGACGCTCGGGCTAATTCCCCTGCGTGTCGTCATACGCCTTCTTGATATCCGCCGGCCAGTCCTTCACCGGCGGCCAGGCATTCGGCTCCCCATTGTCGCCGCGGCGGGCGAAATAGACCTTGTGCTTGACCGGGTCGACCGCCATGAAGCCGTCATTGCCGCCGCAGTCATGCGGCACGCAGCCGGTGGCATAGAAGGCGCCGGAAGCGGTCTTTTCGGTGCCGCCGCCGACCAGCAGGCTGGTCGCCATGTCGGGCATATCGTCGCCCAGCAGCGCCTGCGCCGCCTTGTAGACCGCTTCGTTATGGAACGCGTCGATGATGTTGTCGTATTTCGACGCATCGACGTCCTTCCAGTCGGTGCCGGGTTCCGGCGTGTAGGTCAGGTTTCCGGAGGTCGTCAGCCCCTCGGTCGGCGACCATTGCAAGGCCGGCTTGGTTGCTCCGGGCAGCAGGAAAGGCACAAAATAGATGGCGTCGTCGGAAACCGCGGCCGGCGGCGCGCCGCATTCGTCCTGCTCGACCGTCGTGGTCCGGATCCCGCCGTCCTTCGGTTTCCAGACGATGACCTTGGCCGGGCCGCACTGGTTGCCGCCGTCGCCGACATCGACCAGCGCCACGTTGACGTCGCCGATCTTGACGATCCTGTCGAAGGAGACGTCGTAATTGCTGGCCAGCTGCTTGCCGTCATAGGCGAGCATCTTCTCGCCGTCCTGCTCCGGCTGCGTGATGGTGAGCTGGCCGCCTTCGAACGGGATCGGCGCCTGTTTGTCGGTGTCGGCGGGAGCGGCGTCAGAAGTGCTCGATGCGCCTTGATCGGCCGCCCCTTGATCGGCGGCGGGCTGGTCGGAAGGCGCGGGCGCCTGCGGCGCCGCGGTCGCCCCGGACACCGCCAGAAGGATCGCCGCCAAGGCGCAGGCGCCGGCCAGAAGCGGGCGTGTCATGACTGTCCCTCCGTTCAGCCACACGAACCCGGCCGCTTGCGGCCGGGCTATCTATCACAAGTGCCTCAGCCGTTCAGGCCCAGGGGCGCAGCTCGGCGTTCTTCTTCTCGAAGGACGCGATGGCGCCGGCCTTCTCCATGGTCAGCCCGATATCGTCGAGGCCGTTCAAGAGGCAGTGACGCTTGAAGTCGTCGAGATCGAACTTGACCACGCCGCCATCCGGGCCGCGGATCTCCTTGGCTTCGAGGTCGATCGACAGCGTGGCGTTGGAACCGCGCGAGGCGTCGTCCATCAGCTTGTCGAGGTCTTCCGGGCTGACCGTGATCGGCAGGATGCCGTTCTTGAAGCAGTTGTTGTAGAAAATATCGGCGAACGACGTCGAGATGACGCAGCGAATGCCGAAATCGAGCAGCGCCCAGGGCGCGTGCTCGCGGCTCGAGCCGCAGCCGAAATTGTCGCCGGCGACCAGGATCTGCGCCTTGCGGTAGGCCGGCTTGTTGAGCACGAAATCCGGGTTCTCCGAGCCGTCGTCCTTGTAGCGCATCTCGGCGAACAGGCCGGTGCCAAGCCCGGTGCGCTTGATGGTCTTCAGATAATCCTTCGGGATGATCATGTCGGTGTCGACATTGACGATCGGCATGGGCGCCGCGACGCCGGTGAGCTTGGTGAATTTGTCCATGGTACCTGCCCGTCTTCTTGGCTTGCGGGGAATTTTGCGGGACGGTTTACACAAAGCCGGCGGCAAATGAAAGGCAACTGTTCGTGCACTGCCCTTGGGCCAAAGGCGGGCAGGGTGGACGGAACTGGAACACCTCAAAAAACGGCTTCGAAATTCTGTGCGGCCGGTGCAGTCTGCGACCATGGCCCGTCCTTCCAAAGTCCTCTACGCCAGCGAGCCCGCCCTCAATGTCGCCGAATTCCGCCGCGTGCTGGTCGAATCCGGCCTCGGCGAAACGCGCCCGATCGATGACGAGGCGCGCCTGAAGACGATGCTCAGTAATGCCAACCTGGTGCTGACGGCGCGTCTCGACAGCGAGGGCAAGCCGCTTGTCGGCGTCACGCGCGGGGTGACTGACTTCTCCTGGGTCTGCTATATCTCCGAGCTCGCCGTGTCCGCCTCGGCGCAAGGGCTCGGCATCGGCAAAGGCCTGATGGACGAGGCGCGCCGCCAGCTCGGCCCTTCGGTCGCCATCAGCCTGATCTCGATGCCCGATGCCGTCGGCTTCTACGAGCGCATCGGCATGACACGCATGACCGACGCCTTCTGGTTCTCCCGCAAGCGCTGACGCGCTGATGTCAACCGCTATTGACGCCAGCGCCCGAAAATCGAACGCAACGATATTCTCGGCGCAGGAGCCGGCGTAGGTCTCGCTGTCTGTGTCGGCGGCGTCGGCCGCCCCCCAGCAGTGCGGCCTACTACGTCACTGATCATCGCATCCAAGGCCTGGCTGACGTCAAACGGTTCGGTGACCCGGGCCGCCCTGACTTGCTGCTCAACCCAGTTTGAGCACCGAATCTTGCCCCTTTCGTCCACCAATTCTCCCTTAGTGATCGATTTGCAGAACATGTGAAGCTTGAAGACGGCCATCTTGACCGTTCCGTCATCCCAATTGGCGCTGATGCTCTGTGCGGCATGTTCGAGCAGAGTCTTTTTGATGAACTCGGCTTTATCGCGGGTCGAATCGGATTCGCCTTCGAACAGCAGGATGCCGAAATCCGACTTCAAAACGGCCGCCTTGACAGTGTCCGGCGCCGCCCAAAGTGCGGCAACCGTAACCGGATCGCGAAACAGCGCGACGTAATTACCCTTAATGTTGTGAGCAATGCCGGCCCGCGCCAAGAGTCGCTGGCACGTGTCGTCCTTGTATACAGCTAAAGGGAAAATGGACTGAAAGTCATAGTCGTAAATGAGAGGCATCCGATCCAACCTTTCATTGCAAGAACCATACCGTCTATTATTCAGAAGATGAATTCCAGTAGCAGTCGCAATGCATCGTCGGCAAGCAGGCCGGGGTGCCTGCACCGTCTTTCTCGTCGAATAAACTTTGCAGCTTGACATGCAACCAATTGGTTGCATATTAAAGCCATGAGCATGGATGCCGTCTTTCGCGCCTTGGCCGACCCGACCCGCCGGCAATTGCTGGACAGCCTCTATGCCAGGAACGGACAGACGCTGAACGCGCTCTGCGAACGGATGGACATGACGCGCCAGGCGGTGACCAAGCACCTGGCAGTTCTCGAGGAGGCGAACCTTGTCGCCACCGTTCGCCGCGGCCGCGAGAAGGAGCATTACCTCAACCCCGTTCCGATCAACGAGATCGCCGAGCGCTGGATCGGCAAATTCGAGCGCCATCGGCTGGATGCCTTGAGCGACCTGAAGAAACGACTTGAAAGGGAAGAGCCGTGAGCGACAACACTTTCGTCTACGTCACCTACATCCGCACCACGCCCGAAAAGCTTTGGACGGCGCTGACCGATCCGGAGTTCAACCGGCAGTTCTTCCTCTGCTCCTACCAGGAGAGCGACTGGAAGGTGGGTTCGAGCTGGAAGCTGATCTTCCCGGACGGCCGCGTGGCCGACTCGGGCGAGATCCTCGAGATCGATCCGCCCCGGCGTCTGGTCATCAAATGGCGCAACGAATGGCTGCCCGAGGTGAAGGAAGACGGTTACACGCGCTGTACCTTCACCATCGAAAAGGACGGCGAGCTGATGAAGCTTGCCGTCACCCACGAGGCCGACGGCCCGCACCGGCTGATTCCGAACGTGTCCAAGGGCTGGCCGCTGGTGCTGGCGAGCCTCAAGAGCCTGCTGGAGACCGGCAAGGGTTTCGAGCGCCCGCCATCGAAGGTCTGAACCAGGTATTGAACGGCCGCGGAGGAGGTTGGCAATGATACTGCCGCATGGCTGGCCGCGCGCCATGGCGAACACCGAGACGGTCATGGCTTCGGCGGAACTTCCCGCTTCGCCGCAACAAGTCGTCACCGCGCTTCTCACCAGCGACGTCGAGCGCTGGTGGGGGTCGGCCGAGACCTACCGGATGATCGGCTGGGCCGCCGATCTGCGCGTCGGCGGATCGTGGCGCGTCATCGTGAGGACGGCCGACGGCAGGACCCTGCCCGCCAGCGGCAGCTTCCTCGAGATCGAGACGGGGCGCAGGGTCGTGCAGACGAGGCGCTACGATTGGGATCACCCGACCCTCGGCTGTCACGAAACGACGGTTGCCTATCTGCTGGAACCGACCTCTGCCGGCACGCGGCTCACCGTCTGCCATGGCGGCTTCGCCGGCTTCCCGGACGCCGCGGCGGAGCACGCCGAAGGCTGGGCGCGCGTGCTCGGCTGGCTACAGGCACATCTGGGCTGCCGCCTCGCCGCCTGAGCCCCACCTTGACCTGCAGGCGCGCCTGTCCAGATTGTCGACATGGCCGAAAACAAACCTTTTGTCGGAACAGCCGGATGGACCATACCGGCAGCGCACAGGTCCTCTGTTCCGGCGACGGGCTCGCAATTGGAGCGTTACGCTTCGCGTCTTCCTGTCGTGGAGATCAACTCCTCCTTCTACAAACCGCATCAGCGCGAAACCTATGAGCGCTGGGCGTGCTCGGTCCCGGATCGTTTTCGGTTCTCTGTCAAAATCCCCAAAGCCGCGACCCATGAGCGCCGCCTCATAGATTGCCATGATCTTCTGGATGCTTTCATGGGCGAGGTCGGAGGTCTCGGTGAGAAGCTGTCCGCCCTCTTGGTCCAGCTGCCACCCAGTCTGCAATTCGACAGGCAGATAGCCAAAAAGTTCTTCGCTTTGTTGCACGACAAGACCGACTGCCGCTTGGTCTGCGAACCGCGTCACGCCAGTTGGTTCGAGCCGGGGGCGGATGCTTTGCTGAGCCGCCTCCATGTCGGGCGCGTGGCGGCGGACCCTGCCCCAGTTGCCGCCGCTTCCGCGCCCGGCGGCTGGCATGAGCTCGCCTATTTCCGCTTTCACGGCGCGCCGCATGTCTATTTTTCGGACTACGACGCCGGCCGGCTGTTGGAGATCAGCGCCCAGCTCGCCAGCGCGGGCGCGTCAGCCACCGAGGTATGGTGCATTTTCGACAATACGGCGCGCGGGCATGCGCTCGGCAACGCGCTGGCGGTCGATGCGATTATGCGTCAGATGACGTTCAACTCCCTGAACGCCCGCCCCGCCGCGACGCGCTCATATCCGAACGCCGTGCAATCGATCGTCCGATAGCCGCCATGCACGATGAGTTCCGAGAGCGCCTTGCCCACCGCCGGCGCCTGCTGCAGGCCATGGCCGGAGAAGCCGTTGGCGAACAGGAAGTTTTCCACCTCCGGATGCGGCCCGATCACCGCGTTCTGGTCGAGCGTGTTGTAATCATAATGCCCGACCCAGGCGCGCGTCGGCTTGATCGCCTCGAAGGCTGGGACGCGGGTGGCTAAAGTCGGCCAGATCACGTCCTCGAACAGCGGCCACTCGACCTCGAAATCGTTTGGATCGGGTGCATGGTCGCCTTCCTCCGGCTCGGCGCCGCCGGTGAGATAGACCGAGCCTTCCGGCCGCACATAGATGCCGGAGGGATCGACCAGCAGCGGCATGTCGGCATATTTCTCCCGCGCCTCGAAGACGAAGACGTTGCGCTTGCGCGGCTCGACCGGCAGCGCAAGCCCCGCAAGGGCGGCCACCTTGCCGGCGTTCGGGCCGGCGGCATTGACGATGATGCCGGCCTCCAGCGTCTCGCCATTGTCGAGGGCGACGCCGGTGACGCGACTGCCCTGGCGCGTGATACCGGTGGCCGACGCGGTGATGAAGTCGATCCTCCTCTCGCGCAGCGCCTTACGGAACAGCATCAGCAGCGCATGCGCGTCGAACCAGCCCTCGCCGCCGCGGCCATAGGCGCCCGCGGAAATGCCTTCGGTTGAAAGCCAGGAGAAGCGGCGGGCGAGCTGGCCTGCATCCTCCAGCACGATATCGGCGCCTTCGGCGATCTGCGCCTCGTGATTGGCCTTGAGGATCGGCAGCCCCGCCTCGCCGGCGAGGATCAGATAGCCGCCCTCGCGAAAGCCGATATCGGCGTCGGCGCCGACAGTCTCTTTCAGCTGCCGGAACAGCTTCAGCGTGAATTGCGACAGGCGGATGTTTTCGGGAATGGAAAATTGCTGGCGGATCGAGGCCAGGGACAGCGTCGTCGCCGCTTGCGAGAATTGCGGATCGCGCTCGATCAGCG
>NZ_RZSV01000017.1:0-46290 GCF_004023205.1 Mesorhizobium sp. M1A.F.Ca.IN.020.03.2.1
CCCCTTCCGACACCGCTTCCCGTGCCCGCCCCGCCGGGGCAGCCCGGAGCAACTCCGGTTCCTGCCCCGTCGGGCACACCGCCGAACCCGGTTCCCGTGCCACAGCCGCTGCCCCCGCTGGCGTCACCGGCGGCGGGCAAGCCACTCGGCTCCGCTCGCTCGGATTTCTCCCGTGCGGCCCGCTCGCGCGGGGGTGGCGGCAGGGACCTGAGGCGCGCCGCCGGCAAGTACGTCAGAGCCATGGGCGGTGCACGCAACGCTGCCCGTGCCATGGCGCCGTCCCGCAGGGTGATGACTGGCCTGGGACAGCTGTTGGGTCAGGTGGCGCAGAACGGCCCGGCTGCGGCTCTGCGGTTCTTCAACCTGCAGAGCCTCGTCGGCGCCCCGATAGCCGACGTCTTCCTCGCCCTCACGGACCTCCTGTGCCCTGACGGCGGGACGATTGATGAGGCCATTGCGAGGAACGCGATGCTCGAGACCGTGGGCGAGCTCGGCGCGGCGGGAGATCTGCCTTTCGATGGCGCCACGCCCGACGTGCTGGACGCCGTGTTCACCGGTGCGCTCGCACGCTCGATCGAGACCAAGCTGTTCAACGAGATCGGGGGCAGGTCCATACGGCTCCCGACCGACGTTGCCGCGGTCGAGATCATTCAGAGGACGCTGCACGACTTCATCCAGGGCACCGTCCGCGATCGCTTCGCGGCTGCGGGCGGCACGCTGGCGTCAGTTCCCTACGCGGGCGTCGAGGCCTTCGTCCAGGCCATCTACGAGCAGTCCTTCGAACTGATCCGCATCCTGGGGGATAGCGCATGAGACGTTTCGTGTTTGTCGGCCGCCTGGGTGCGGCGGATAACGGGGCCGTGCCGGTCGTCCAGCCGGACGCGACGCCGGTGACGGTCCAGTTCGTGGCCGCGAACAAGCGGCTCGATTACGGCATCGGCAACGCGCTGCAGACGTTGGCCGACCTCGGTCTCCGGCGGACGGAAACCGCGATCGACCTCGTCATCGTCGCCGCCATGGTCAACGCGGCCGACACCCGCGTCTCGCGCTCCGCGAATGCACAGGACGGCTGGACCCGGGAGCTGGACCTAGTGGTGCCGGTGCGTGAGCCTGACTTGTGGGCGGCGCAGGGAGCGTTGCTCGCCCGCACTCTCAGGTTCTTGACGGGCGACCATTGGCGTATCGTGTTCAGGGCACGGCCCGCACCCTTTGCGACGATCGCAACGGCGCGGCCGTCGCTGGGCCTCGCCGAGCCGGACGAAGTGTGTCTGTTCTCCGGCGGTCTGGACAGTCTCGTCGGGGCGTTGGATTTCCTGGCCGGGGGCGGGAAGCCGCTTCTGGTGAGCCATTACTGGGATTCGGAGACGAGCAAGGCGCAGACGTTGCTGCTGGACTTGCTGCGCAAGAATTACAAAACAAACGAGCCGTTGTCCCTGCGGGCGCGCCTCGGCTTCGACCGCAACCATGTCGACACCGGCGAGGTGGAAAACAGCCAGAGGGGGAGATCCTTCCTGTTTTTCGCGTTGGCCATTTTGGCGGCTTCGGGGCTGACGTCTGACGCCCCGGTCCGCGTGCCCGAGAACGGCCTGATCGGCCTCAACGTACCCCTCGACCCGCTCCGCCTCGGTTCGCTCAGCACCCGCACCACTCACCCATTCTACATGGCGCGCTTCAACGAGTTGATGCGGGGGCTTGGCATCGCCCGGCGTCTGGAAAACCCCTATCGCCACGTGACCAAGGGTCAGATGGTCAGGGATTGCGAGGATCCGGCGCTGTTGCGACGGGCCATTCCCTCGTCGATGTCGTGTTCCTCGCCGGCGAAAGCCCGCTACAGAGGCCTGCCACCGCAGCACTGCGGAACGTGCGTCCCCTGTCTGATCCGCAGAGCATCCCTGGCAGCCGGCCTGGACGCGAACGAGTCGGATACGACACCCTATGTGGTGAAGGATTTGGCGGCGCGTCGTCTCGATACGCTCGAGGCCGAGGGCGAACATGTGAGGTCGTTTCAGCTGATGGCGGAGCGGTTACGGCGGAATCCGCGGGCCGCAAAGGCCCTCGCGCGCATCCCCGGTCCGCTGACCGACGAGCCGTCCGAGATTGACGACTATGTTGACGTCTTCGTGCGAGGGATGCAGGAAGTGGCCCATTTCCTCGAACCCGTCAGGGCGAAGCCTAGCTGAGCATGTCTGCACCACGCCTCGTCGATTTCCACTGTCACCTGGACCTGTATCCAGATCCGGCCGCGGCTATAAGAGCCTGCGAAGAGGCTAAGGTGGCGACGCTCGCGGTGACGACGACGCCGAAGGCGTTCAGGCAGAACATGAACCTTGCAAAGGGCGCCGAGTTTGTGCGCATTGGGCTCGGCATTCACCCGCATCTTGCCGAGCAGCGCTGGACCGAACTGCCCCTGTTCGAGGCGCTGTTGCCCGAGACGAGGTATGTCGGCGAAGTCGGTCTCGATGCGAGCCCCGCACACTACCGCTCGATCGATCGTCAAGTCGACGTCTTCAGGCGTATTCTAACCTCCTGCCAGAGGGCGGGGGACAAGATCCTCTCCGTGCATAGCGTCCGCACGGCGTCGAAGGTTCTCGACCACATCGAGGAGCTGCTTCCCAAGGGCAGTGGCAAGGTGGTGCTGCACTGGTTCAGCGGATCGGTCGCAGACGCGCGGCGGGCTGCGGCTCTCGGGTGCTATTTTTCCGTCAACCAGGCCATGTTCAGGTCCGAGCGGTCAGTGGCTCTCCTCGGGACCTTGCCGCTCGACCGGCTGCTCACGGAGACGGATGGTCCCTTCGTGGAGGTAGATGGTTCCCCCGTCACGCCGGGCGGCGTGGACGAGGCCGTTCGCATGCTTGGCGACGTTGTGGGCCTGGGCGCCGAGGAGATGCGGCGCGCCATTTTGAATAATCTAAAGGCAGTTTTGGAACGGTCCGCAAACTGACGATTCCACGCCGACCCGAGCTTATCGTGGCCAGCGACTCTGCACCATTCGCTACCGGAGCTTGAGGAGCTCGATGAGCTCGTCGGCGTTGAGCAACTGGCCGGCACGCCTGTATGCCGGCGAACCGCGGCGGGCCTCGATTTCGGCATATTTCTGCAGCATCTCGCGATAAGTCGACACCGTGTTGGCGTGAGCGTTCAGGGATCTGTCCCTGAACTCCTCAAAGCGCCCGAGCTTTTCGACCATGAATTTGGCCATCGACATGTAGCGTCCCTCTTCGTTCCCGTCGAAGCCGTCAAACTTGGGGTTTTTCCCCCAGTACTTCACCTGGTCCTCGACGCGCTGCCTGTCTTCGGGACTGAGCTTCTCATATCCCCATTCAATGGCTCGCCACATCGCCATCGTGTCGACCACGAAGTCGAGCGCCTCGGGGTCGTCGACCTCATCGTGAAAGATGCCCGACATTTCCCATTCCAGGCCCCAGAAATGGCCTCCGTAGATGGCGCTCTGAATCAACTCGACTGACTTCATGTCCTCGTAGCCTTTATGCTGGCGCAGGACTTCGGCTAGCATCCACATGATCAGTTTTTCAGAGCTGGTCGGCCGGAAGGCCTTGCGCCGACCAGCCTCAAGCCCAGTATACACCAAGGTGCGGATGGCCTCTGCCCGCGAAGGGAGGTCACGCTGCTCTCCCCGCCAAGCATCGATCCGGTCAATCGTGCTTTCATCGAGCCTGAGCTCGAATCGCTCGGTTTTCACCATTTCTACCTCCAATCAAGTCCGTACCGAATCCATATCGTACGGACATTGTACGTAAGACACGGTGAAAGGCAAGCATCGCCATCTCGCATGTCGTTACTTGGGTCAGGACGGGGGCGCGTCACACCCCCCACGGCTGGCATGCCGGCCGGTGCCTGCACCTCCGGCATGTGGCTAGGCGCTCGTCGGGACCCTCAGGGAACAGGCGAGTCGATCAGAGTGCAGGTGTCAGGATCCGGGCCGTAGTACTGCGCGAACTGTCGCTCGCCAAGGCGATCAGTGCAGCATTTTCGGATTTCCCGGTAAGCCATTTGAAATCGTAGCGGAAAGGTCCCGGCTCGAGGACCCATTGCAGGGCGAGATCGAACACGAGCATTCCGCCAAAGAAGGTGTTGACCAGTTTCTTGATGTTTTCGGGGCTCCGGCCGCGCACGGCGCGAGGAAAGATCTGCTCGGTGTCACCTCTGTCCTGGAAGAGGGACAGATGGGTGACGAACAGCGATCCGGCCTCAGGGTTGAAGTTGTCTCCCGCCATCCAGATGCCCGGCCAACAGAAAAATTCGGGACTGCGCTGCTTGTCTCGGCAAAAAGCGATGAAGTGCGAGACCAGGACCCGGACAGGCATGTTCACACCGGCATAGTTGAACGTACGATGCTCCTCCATCAGGGCATCGACAGGGCCCTTGTCGCCGAGCAGCCCGACCACGGCAGCAAGTCCCGTCCGCGGATCATCGTATCCGCATCGCTCGCTCAGTCGCGCCGCGACGTGCTCATACTCCTGAGCGGAGAAATTTTGCACCGCCTGGGCGAGCTCGGGGGTTTCGGCTGCGGCCAGGCAAAGTCTTGTGAAGCGCGCGCCAGGATCAACGTCGCGGATAAAGTCCTCGAAGAACTCGATGTCGAGCGGAAACCCCCTCGTCGGGTTGATTGCCAGATCGCAGATCAGCAGAAACAGGCCGACGATCGGGCTGTCATACCGTTCGGGCCATTCTGTCCCAGTAAGCACCAGGAACAGTTCAAACGAGTCGACATAGACGGGCGCAAAGTAGCCTTGCTCGCGATACGTCTGAAGCAGCTCGGCCGCCTGACGATGCCAAATACTGAATTTGGCAAAAGCGGGCCTGGCCTTCGAATATCTGCTGGATGCCGATGTCGGCGTAAGGTGGGCGCGCACCGCGATGGAAGCCTTCAATCCGGCTGAGTTGAAGTTTGAGGAATTGTGCATCCCAGCGACCGGGGTCGGGAAATTGCCCTTCCGCGAAGTCACAGGACCCGTTGATCGCGTGGACGATCTCACCATAGGTTTTGAGGTAGCTGTGCCCGACGCTCTGAAAATAGGGCGTTTGCTCCAGCGAGAGGATCGACTTCGGCGACCAGGCAAGTTGCTTGTAGAACTTGATGTCGAGCGCGTTGTTGACGGCAATATTGGCGGCGGCGAGCACCGGATCAGAGTGCGTCCGACCGTCGAGCATCGCCCTGTGCGCCCAAGCCTTTACAGGTTTGGCGACGCCGGCGCCCCGCGCAAAGGTCTGAAGAGACGTCATGCTGCCATAGATTTGCGCCGGGTACGCCAGGCTGAGGATGAGTCCCGCAGTGGACCCCATGTGCTGCCACCAATGCACGGTTTCGTGCAGATAGGTCGAGTAGGCTTGGTACAGTTCGGCTGCGTCATGACCCTCGGTGTCGCGCTGGGTGAGCGCGTCGACAAGCTCATGGGCGCGGGGACTGAGGCGCAAGACGAAATGTTCCGTCGTGTAGCTCCCGTGGCCTGCCAGCGTGGCGTCGAACACCAGTGGATCGTTGGCTGGGTTGAGCAGATACGGATCGAGATGGGAGAACAGGGACATGGGAGAACTGTAGCAGAGATTGCCTACGGAAGCGGACAAACGCCGGGCTACCAGGCGATCGGCCTGACGGCACGCCACGGCGGTGCAGGTCGGCCTGGAATTCGTCAGTCCGGAGGCGCCAATCGGCGTATTCCCTTGCGCCGTACTCCTTCGCATGGACCGACCGGGCGTCTTCGTGGGCGAGACACCGAAAAAAGCGGGGCCTGACGAAAAGAATAGTTCGCTGGGGCGGCGCGCTTAAGGGTGTGGGTTGCCGAGCGGATCCATGCCGAGCGCCAGCCTGACGCTCTCTCGGATGCTTTCAGTCATCGCCAGCAGAACTTCCGGTCGGATGTCTCCGGGCTTTTCAACCACCATATAGCGCACACGCACATAATCGTTCTTGTCGGCCAGAGTTTTGGCTTGGCTGACAGTTCTGGCAGGCAGGACCAGGCCTGAACCTTGAGCGGCCACAGCCATCTCGTGCAGATTGTGCCCCAAGGCCCGCAAAGCCTCAATGTCTCGGCCCGCGCTGCGGAGGTAGCATTTCAGGAAGAGTTCGCACGCATGGTAGCAAAGCAACCTGGTCGGTCCCGACGTCAGACCGCGGCGACCGGCATCAACGGCCTTCGCGGCCTGCAAAAAGGAGTCGGCGAGCAGGAAAATACCGAACGGGGTGGCGCCTTCCGATTCTGGGATCATGCAGTCCAGTTGATTTTGGTGTTCTGGAGTCTCAAGTCGAAGTGCCCCCGACCGATATGACGCCGTTCGATTGAGATTCTCCGTGCATGGCACGACTCCCGGTGGGCCTTGGACGTGACGGCAGGACTTGAACCTGGGACCTCCTCGCCCCTAGATAGCGGTGTCACGCACCACCCAGGTCGAAAGCGAGGCGCTCTATCCTCTGAGCTACGCCACGATCTGCCTATGCATCGTTGTCCACGACCAGCTGCGGCTTCTTACGCTTCAACCGGTTCGATCTCTCCTCGGCCGCCTTCTTGATCTCGGCGGCCTTTTCCAGCGCAAACGGCTTGGCGGCCTCGATCAGGCCATCGAAATGATAGCGGTTCGTCATGCTGCCATTGGGCGTGTTGCGCCGTTCCTCCCGGCCAAGAAGTTTAAGGGCCTCGAGGGCGGCAATGCGTTTCTGAATGGTGCGGGGCGTCACCCCGATCGCCTTGGCGATGGTTTCGACCGAGGGGTGGGGAAGGTTGTCGGGCAGCCACCAGTACTGGACCAGGTGGATGATGATGTTCATGTCGAGCGCATCGAGGCCGAGAGCCTGCTGCTTCTCGATGATGATGTTGGGGAAAGCGCTCCAGCCCGTGGCCATGAGTGCCTTGGTCCACTTCTTCTCGTTGGTGCGTAGCTTGTCGACGTCTGCCTTGGCGGTTTCTGGCTGGGCCATCTGAGGCTCCCTGTGATGAACTGCGCCTAGATATGGTGGTTTCCCGTGATGACGCAAGGGCATTGGGGACGGTTCTGCATTCAGGGGGAGGGTGTTTCAAGGTTCGCCCGGCCTATGTCCCTGGATTCAGGGGCCGGGGAACCGCGCTGCACCCAAAGAAGAGGACTTGATAATATGAAGTGCCGATCAGACGAACCGTGCTATATGCAAGTGATAAGATAGGGACCCCCCGACCAGAGGTTCACCCGGGGTGTTGACAAAGAGAGCGTCAATACCCATACTTTGGGCGTGAGCATCGCTCCGGGGTTGGCGCCAGGCGCCAGCCGAACTTTTCAAAACGAAGGCCCGGCTAGTCCGGGTCTTTGTTTTTTATCCGTTCAAAGCAGCTGTATTTGATGCCGCAGGATGCCAGGTCCTCGGGCTGCAGGTGCGCGTCGATGAGACGCTTGTGGTCCATCAGGGCCCTGTAGGGCCGGTAGGACGGGTCATAGCCGCCCTTGGCCATCGGATAGAGGTAGAGATCGGCGATCTGCAACATCGGCGTGGCTTTGGTTCTGCCGCGGGGCTCCCCGCGCACGATGTCCCTGAACTCCTCGGCAGTTAACGACCCGTAGCTGGCGGAGTTGGCGCCGTCGAACGGCATCCCCTGCGTCTTCAGGATCCGCGTGTAGGCCACCAGGTCGCGGTCCTCGGCTTTGCCGGCGCGCTCGAAGAACACGCGCAGCTTGCGGTCCTGGCTGCGGGCATATTTGGCGGCGCGCTCGATCAGGATGCAGTAGGCGGTCTTGCACATGAACCAGAGCTGGTCCCGGTACCGGTCGCGGTAGCGGGCAACATAGCCCGGTCGGTCGATGACCGCGGCGATGCCGATCACGGGCAGCCCAAGCAGCATCCCCTGCAAGTCTCCCAGGAATTCAAAAGCGGACTCCGGCTTCTTCAGCCAGCCGAAGTCGCCACGGCCGCCCCGGATCGCCCAGGAGTGGAGCGGGTAGGTGATGCCGTGCTTCTGGCAGAAGGCCTTGTGGCGGGCATAGAGCTCATCGACGTCTTCCTCGTTGATGAGGATGCCGCCGAGGGCGAAATAATCCATTTCGTCCCGGCGCTTCTCTCTGGGCTCTCGGTCTGGCTCACGGCTGCCGCTGTCATCGAGGTAAAGGTGGATTTCGCGGTCGGTCACGGGCAGGCTTTCAATTTCCGCACCAGCTTGGCTCAAAAACCTGAACCTGTACAGCTTGGCGACACTCGTGCGCGCCACAGGGAACGTTGCAGCTCAGGCCGATTTCATCTGCACCATCAGCGTCTCGCAGCTGAGGGTGAGTTGGCGGGCATATGCCTTCGAGGCGTCAAGCGTGGCTCGCTTGGTGACGCCGAAGATCAGGTAGCCCGCATGCACGGCGGCGAGGATGCCGAGGGCCGCAAGCTTTCCATGGGTTAGCTCGGCAAACGATCCTCGTCGACATCAACATCCGCGCCGCCGCCGACGATCCCGAGGACGACACCTACGACGTTGCCCAGGATCTCAAGAGGCGCCTCTCCCGCGACGACAAGGGCCGGCTCTACGTCGACGCCTTCCTGCTCTCGCACCCGGATTCCGACCACGTGACCGGGCTCACGACGCATTTCCACCTCGGCCCGCCCGAGGATTTCCCGGAGGGTGACGAGAACCTCATCCTGATCCGCGAAATGTGGTCGTCGCCGATCGTGTTCCGGCGCGCCAGCAAGCAGCACAAGCTCTGCGACGAGGCCAAGGCGTGGGCCACCGAAGCGCGGCGCCGGGTCGCGCTGTTCAAAGAGAAGGGCCTGACCGGCACCGGTTCAGGCGACCGCATCCTGATCCTCGGTGAGGATAAAGACGGCAAGACCGATGATCTCACGGACATCCCGGTCAAGCAGGACGGCCTGCTGACCGCAGCTGACCGCGTGAACACGGGCCAGTTCGAAGGCCGCCTGCTGGCGCCGATGTACGTCGACGAAGACGACAAGGAGCTGATCGAAGTCCTCGAGAAGAACAACTCCTCGGCGATCGTGCGGTTCTCCATCGCCGGCGACGGCGTGGCCGACCGCTGCCGCTTCCTGACCGGTGGCGACGCGGACGTCTCCATCTGGGACCGGCTGTGGCAGCGCCACAAGGACAGTAACAAGGACTGGCTCAGCTACGATGTCATGGAGACGCCGCACCACTGCTCCTGGCGCACCCTGAGCCACGACCGCTGGTCCGAGATGGGCGAGAAGGTCAAGGTGTCCGAGGACGCCAGGAACGCACTCTCCCAGACCCGTGACGGCGCCATCATCGTCGCCTCCTGCAAGCCCATCAAAAAGGACGACGACAACCCGCCTCATGAGCGGGCCAAGCGGGAATATGTCTCGATCACCTCGGCCGAACGCTTCATCTGCACGACCGAGTATGCCGATGAGCACGACGGGCCGGTCGAGTTCAACATCACCGGCGTCGGCACATCCAAGCAGCTGGCGCTGACCCCGAAAAAGGCCGCCTCGATCGCCGGCGTGACCGGAGTGACGACGACGCCCAGATCCCACGGCTGAGCCATGGCCTCGGCAGACATGAAGCGGCACGCGGAACACTTTCTGCGTGTCGCAACAGAGATTCCGCAATGCCAGCGCTGTGGCCTGATCGCCGTCGGTGACGACGTGGCGACCCTGTTCCTTGATCTGGCCGTGGAGATGCCAACGCACTGGCACGCCAAGGGCACCGCCCCTAACGGCGTCCTGCCGGTCGAACGCGTTGAGGTCCTGCTTGGCGCTGACTACCCGTGGCGGTGCCCCACCTTCACCCTGCGCAAGGGCTTTCCGCGCAACCTGCACCATCTGACGCCCGGCTCGGAAAACGTGTGTCCAACCCCCTGTCTTGTGGATGGCAACCAGGACGAATATTTCAATCAGCACGGCCTGATCGAACTCGGCATCGGGGCCATCGTCAACCAGATGGGCGTTTGGCTCGGTCGCGCAGCAATTGGCACCTTGATGGATCCGGATCATGGCTGGGAACCCGTGATGCGCCAAGGCCTGCCGGACCGGCTTATTATCGATGCGGACTTCGCCCGAAGCCAGATCACCGACAAGTCCGGCTCGGTATGGCTTGCTACCAAATTCATGAAGGGCAAGGATCTCGCTGGCAAAAGGTCCTACACCCTCTCGGCGCACAATGAATTTGCCGCTGCCGTCGGCAACATGTCTGCTTTCCCCTTTGAGGCCGAAAGCGAAGGACGCTACAGCGGCATCACCGCGACGGTGCTGATCTGGCCGCCAAATGGCGCCATCACAAGTGCGGTGCTGCCTGAGACGGTAGCGAACCTTGACGACTTGGCACAACGCGCTGAGGCCTTCGGCTGCGGCGTTGAGTTTGCGAAATTCCTCGACAGGCTCCAGCGGCGCTGGGCGGGCAAAACCGATGACGCGACCTTCCCGATCGCCGTTTTGTTTGGCGTGCGGCGACCTTTTCGGCTGATCGGGCGGGCGTCGACGATCGAGTTGCTTCTTGATTGAAATCACGGCTCCGCAGAAGCGGGCCTCGCTGTTCGAAGGGCCCAACGCGAGAGCCGCCGTTGCCATGGAGCAACTGGGTCGCACGACGCCCGCGCTTCTCCGCGCCGTGTCGGCAGCTCCCTCTTATCCGCCATTCAGCCTGGTTGGCTGCGGCAGCGTCGGATCGAAAACCGCTCTGCATCTGGCCCGTGCCGGCGCCCAGATCTTGGCCGTCTCCGACAGCAACGAGCTGCGGCCCCACAACATGGCCCGGCACGCCCTCGTGCGGCCACCCCTGCCGTGGCCGAAGGCGTTTGAACTGTCTGACGAGCTGGCCCTGCTCGGGCAGAAACCGGAAGCCCATCTGATTGACGTGGTTAGGGGCCTGAAGCGTGCGGACAATCGCCTGCTGATTTCGCCGCCCGGGACCGGCACGCTGCTCAACACGACCGCATCGAGCCTGGTGCGCGATGCCCTGTCAATGGTGAGCCCTGCCGAGCTGCCGGCACGCATGGCGGAGATCGCCCTTTTCGGGCGCGGCCGTGGCGGTTTCGTATTTCATAAGGGAAGCAACCGCAATCCGAGCCTCGCCGACCTGCAGGCGGTGCTGTCCGCGACCGTGACGCCTTATGAACGGACATTGTTGTTCGATCCCGAGTTCGGGCTGACGCAAATTCAGATCGGGGAAGGCTGCGGCTCCATGACTATGCCGATGACCGACGCGCGCCTTTCGGCGATGACCGCCATGGCCACCGAGGAACTCATGCGCCTCGCCGGCGCCAATGCCGATGGCGGAGAACTGGTCGTGGGGGTGGCAGAGCCCGATAGCCCATCGACAAGTTGGCGCCGCCTCTCCGTGTCAAAATTCCTGGAAATCCCGGTCGAGGGCAGCGAATGGACTTTGCGTCTGTCGTCGCACGTCGCCGGCATGATCCGCGAAGAGACCGCGCGGTTTCCCAATGTCGAGACGGGAGGCCTTCTGATCGGCTCCTGCAGTTCTCTCATGAAGACTGTCACGGTGGTCGACCTGATCGAGGCGCCAGAAGACAGCGTGAGGACGCCGACGCTGTTCGTGCTTGGAACGAAGGGCATGAAGAATCGGATCGATGCCCGTTTCGAGGAAAGCGGCCGCTCGCTGCTTGATGTGGGTACCTGGCACAGCCACCTCGCCGAACAAGGTCCCTCGCCCACCGACCGCAAGACGGCCAAGCAGGTCGCCGTGGAGCGAGCGCCGCCGGCCATCCTTTCTCATTGCCACTCCAGCCACGTACCATGCCATCATGCATCAGGACGCGCCATGAACGATTACCTCGACGCCTACTCCATCAAGGCGCGCCTCGCGCCGGCAGCTCTGGCGATTGCCCCGGTCATTGTCCTGATTGTGCTGGCCTTCAACTGGGTTCAGCCGAGCCTCCCCGAGGCCATCATCGGTCTCGCCGTCATGGTCCTGTTCTTCGCTGCCTCGAATGTGGCCCGCCGCCTGGGCAAGAGGAAGGAGAGACAGCTGTTCGCGACGACCGGCGGGAGACCGGAAAATCGCGAACTGAACCACCTGGATAAGACACTCGACGAGCGGACCAAGGACCGCTACCGCAAATTCCTCGCCAAGCAGCTCGAGCAGCCGGCGCCGACGCGCGACATGGAAGTCGAGGACCCCGACGAAGCGGCTGCGTTCTATGTGCAGTGCTACAACTGGCTGCGCGAGAACACCCGCGACACCGAGAAATTTCGGATTCTTTTCAACGAGAACATCGCCTACGGCTATTACCGCAATCTCCTGGCGCTGAAGCCCTATGGCATCGTGCTCAATCTGCTGACCATCGCCGCCGCGGCCGCAATCATCTACTACAAGCCCGATTTCGCTTGTTGTCGAGGTTGATCAGCGCCATGTCCCCGTTGCCCACGGGGAAAAGGTCAGTTTTGCAGGCATCTGTGTCGGTTCCTATGGTTGGCCGGAACGGGCACGCAACGGATCATTTCCGTGTGCGCGCGCCGCCGGCAACTAGCCTGTGGCTTGTCAATGGAGCCTTGGGGCACTAGAACCGACTTTCAACGGTACGGACCTGTGGTCTGGGCAGTCTTACGGCGCCACGTCCGCAGGTACGCACAAACAGAAGGCAGGCGGTGGAATCACCGTCTGCCTTTTTTATGGCACAGCGTTAAAATGAAGTAAATACGTTCGTGCAGCGCGTTGCACTGAGGGTACGATTATTTGGCAAGTTGTCAACAGGCCAATCGGACCAAAACGCCGCAGGCGGCGATGCATGGCAGGTATGTCTTTTTACATATGGTAGCGGGACCCGAGAACGCAAGTCGCGCTTCACGTTGCTCGGTCGAGGGCCAGGTCGGTGAAGCTCCAGCTGCGCACAGGCCACGTTTGAGGCGCAAGCTTCACCGTCGCATGTGTGCCCTAGCATGGAAACGTCGGACGGCAGCGCCACCAGGGGGTATGTGGCTTCCCAGGCTTTCGTGGACAAATATCAGGCTCGCGGGCCGCTCAAAACATTGCTGCCCGCCCGCGTCGCTCAGGGCACCACGTTCAAGCCGACGCATCCGGACGCGGACGATGCCTACGAATGGATGGGACTGGAGGCCCGAAAAGAGATCTTTGCGCTTTTGGATGCAGCAGTAGCCGATCCTGCCGCAACGGTCAGCATGGTCGCCTACGACATGAGCGAAAGCGAAATCATGGACCGCCTGTTCGCGCTCGGTCCGCGCCTCAGGATGATCATCGACGACAGCGATAAGCATGGGCTCAAGACAAGTGGTGAGACCCAGTCCGAGACACTGCTCAAGGCTTCCGCTGGCGAGGACAACGTCAAGCGGGAACGGATGGGAGGTCTCCAACATAATAAGATGATTATCGTGGATGCGGCCGTCCCGCGCGCCGTCTGCGGTTCGACAAACTTCAGCTGGCGCGGGCTCTATGTTCAATCGAACAACGCCTTGCTGTTAACGGGCGCTCAAGCCGTCGCCCCCCTCAAGGCTGCGTTCGAGGCCTATTGGAAAAAGGATGGGTTCGCCAACGGTCCCTCACCCGACTGGCATCCGCTCGGCTTGGCGGGCATTGATGCCAGCATCACCTTTTCTCCCCATGACACAGCCCGTGCCCGCCTTGCGGAAATCGGCCAGGATGTCGAAAAGGCCCAGGCCTGCCTCCTCTATTCCCTGGCTTTCCTGAGCATCACAGGCGGTGCTGTAACCGACGCCGTGGAAGCGGCTACCAACAGCCCGGTTTCACCTACGGCATTTCCGACAACAACACCGGTGTCACCGTTCATAAGCCCAATGGCAACACTGCACCCGTCTATTTCGCTCGCCTCAACAAACACGTGCCGACGCCGTTTAAGGTCGAACCTTACACCGGCATCGGGCCAAATCTGCACCACAAGTTTCTGGTAATCGATTTCAACACACCTGACGCCCGCGTGTGGACCGGTTCTTACAACTTCAGCAAGCCCGCTGACCTTCAGAACGGAGAGAACCTGCTCCTCATCCGCGACCAAAAAATTGCGACATCGTATATGGTCGAAGGGATACGCATCTTCGACGACTACCATTTCCGCGTCACCCAGGAAGACGCTGCAGAGGCCAAAAAGACATCGTCCTTGCAAAAGGCGCCTACGGCCGGTGAAGACCCATGGTGGGCTGAGGACTATACAGACCCGTTCAAGATCCGAGACCGTGAGCTGTTCGCATAGAGCTACTCTTGCGCCAGAGCCCGGTTCTCAGGGGTTGGCAGGCACATTGCGATCTTTCAGGGTCTCAATGAGCTCCCGCAGAATGGCATTCGTTTCGTCCTGCCTGCGGCGAACTTCCTCGACAATTCTTCCGGTCGCCTGATCGTCGCGCTCCTTGAGCGCCTCAATTAGTTTCTGGTTGTCAGCGCTAGCCGCCCGATCGGCAGAAACCACCTCCCGCGTGAGAGCCTCGATCGCCGGAACGGTGCGATTTGGCGAAAAGTAATCAACGACCATCGGGGCGAAGGGACTCAGCGTGGCGATCACGAGCGCAAATACGCCGACAAGAATTGCTTTTTTGGCTGAACTGTCGGTCTGGCTGGAGGCCTCTTCGAACTTTCCTATAAAGGTCGTTGCCTGGGCTTGAATATCGTTGCCGATCCGCGCGGCGTTTGTCATGACATCCAGCATGCTTTCAAACTTCCGTTCGATTTCTGCCAGCTGCGCATTCGTGTCCAGAATGGGGTTTCTGGGCATCTGGAAATCCGGCATTCTAGGGGCCGAAATAGCTCGCTCGGTCAATAGCCCCCCGGCATCCGGCTTCGAGATTGAATCGAGCAGTCGCCTTTGGCCTTCCACCTGATCCAGTATGGACCTCATTGCAGGCGACGGCTGTGTGAGCGATTCAAAGCGCTTCCGAAGCGCCTCCGCCTCCTTCGAGGGCCGGAGCAAATCACTGAACTTGTCTTGCTGTTCCTGCAGGCGGATGGCCAAGTTTTTAGCAGGATTTACGTGTGACCCAATACCTGCAAGTGTTTTTGCAATCTCGCTCAATGGCTTGGCACCACTGCCGGTGCTTACCTTAAGGTCCTCAAGCTTGATGGGCTTGGGAGAGTCGGGAGAATCGTCACTCATCAGTCATGGTCCCCATGGGATAGCGCCGGTTAGATATAGGAATCCGGAGAACACAGTGCCAGTTCGAATGGCCCATCTCGCAGGCATGCACTCCGACAACCCACCGCCATTCCGGTGGTCTAAATCGGCAGCTTCGGCGCAATGTCGGCGACGAACAAGCGAAGCGCCATGGCGATCTCGCTGAATTCCTCCGCGGTGAAAGAGACCGTTTCCCCCAAGGCGAAGACACGAATACGCAAGTCTCTTTTGATTTTGATCGTCGCGCCCTTTTCAAAGTACTGGTTCTTGTGAACCTCGATCTCTTCCCCGTCGCTGACGGTAGAACATTTCAAACGGGGCAACTTCAGGCTAAGGGCCCCCGCGCCTTCGTCGCAGTCAATATGACCTACAACGCCATTGCGATGTTCCAGACAGTTCCGAGCCCTCTGAAGCGAGCGGTACTCCTCAAAGAAATCGAGCTTCGTCGCCAATTGCGCCTGCACGGCCAGCAGCAAATCTGGAAAATTGAGACTCGACGCCTTCTTTTCCGCCGCGAGATAAATGTCCTCGAACTCGCCCCAGGTCTCGACCTTGCGTCCTTCCCTCAAACCAAGCGTGTAGATGTAGGCTTGCTCGAGCGTAGCCCTCAGCCCCCTGGCCAGTTCCTGAAACGCCTTCCCCAATATCCACGCGCGATAAGCTAGCTTGGCCTTGGCTTGATCGGCGTGAGGCACGAAGCTCAGCCCGGAAAACCCGTCCCGAGGTAGATCGTTGAGATCTGTAGCCTCGATCGCTGACGTGCATACGGCCACCATTTCAGTCGCCAAGCGGATGGCCTGAAGCGCCGGCGCGATCACGCCGTCGCCGTTGAGGGTGACCGTTACACTGGGTTTGTCTTCTTCCGTCACGGCGTCAATGAATCCGTGTCGGCGATGCCGTCGCCCGTGTCGTGATGCCAAGGTAGGCTAATCTGCATGGGGCCATTTGTGCTCCATGGATTTAGCTTCACCACCTTAATTTTAGCTTTTGCACCCTTTTTCGGGCCGCAACTGCAGCCGCTTTTGTACTCCAGGTGAGTTGCTCGGCGGGGCCAAATGATTCACCGATTGGGGTCTGGGGTAAACGATCCCCTCCAGGCATTTTGCTGGTAACGACCCTTATTCTTTCACCCTGTTCGAGCGCCGCGATGTTGTCCAAAGCCGCACCCAGGCGAAATTCCATGACGTTCAGCATGTGCTTAACCCGCTCTTTGTCCGTGGTAGAGGGGAATGTCCGGCGGCCTTCGGAAAACGCTTGAGTTATGTCATCAAATTTCGCGTCTGTAGCCATCGCAAATAAGTCCTGTGGGAAGATGCGGTTGCGCCGTCCGGCCTGTAACAATCCGGGGGCACGGCGAGCATAGATCTTCTCGACCAAATCTGAGCAAAATGACGTTCGACTTGCCGCGTATTGCGAAAAACCCAGCAGGTAGTCATATCGCTGATAGCAAAAATAGAAGAAGTCATAAAACCAAGCACTTTGCTTGCTGATTTCGTGCTGGAGGGCGTCCAACGCGTTCTTGAATGACGGCTTTGGCCTCGCTCTCGGAAGTATGGAGGGTCGACGTAGGATGCGGAACTCTCCGGGAGCTAAGCTGTCGAAAATAGCTGACTCGGCGGCAATCATCACGCCGCTTTCTGGCGTTGCATCGGCCCAAATCCCGGAACCGACACAGACCATAACATGGGAGAATCGGGCCCCGTGCCTTCCAAGCGCTTTCTGCCCGATAACAATCAGCCGGCTCAACCAATCATGTTGATGAACGAACGCTATGTCGCCCACCTCGGAAAATGTGACGCCGGGAGGGATCGCCATTTAACGCCAATACGAGCGGCTTATGTAGGTGAGTGCAAGGCTTGTGAGAAACGCCACCAGCGCAACTGTCGCATAGATGAGGGCAGGGCTGGAAGTCGCGGCCGCTTCCGGCTTCAGGAGGGCGATGACCAGAGGATCGATTTTGCTGAACGCGTATCCGCTCAGAAATCCGTAAACGAGCTTTCCTAAGCTGGCAAACGCTTCGCGTTCACCATCCCCGTAAGGGGATATGAATATTCCGGCTGCCCATCCAAGGGATGCCCCGAGGGTGCCGCTGAGGAGACATGGGTAAAACAGTTCAGGCCTACTCGCATCGTAGTTCTTGGCGAACATAAAGAGGCATCCAAAAATCAGGATACTGGCGATCAAACCGACTATAAGATCTGAGCCATCGCCCCATTTTCCCCTTTCACGCCTGGCGCGCCGCTGATTGTCTGAGATCCTGGCGCGCTCATCTTCTGACAGTTGAGATGTCGACGGACTCGATAACTCAGCCATGACCCCCCTACGTCGTCTCCCGGTGGCCAGGCTTGCCTTGATCCAGCAATCAACGGCCTTGCTGCGTCACCCGCCGACGGAGCAGCTAGGGAAGACGATGCCTGCGGTTTCGGGGATTGATAAAGCGGCTTGAACGTCCTGAACAAGCGTTCAGATGGGATGCTACAGGTCAGCCCAGGAGTGCGAACGGTTTAGAAGAAGTGTGCGGACGGGCGGCGACGCGCTAGCCCGGTGATGACGACCCGAAAGCGACCGTTCTTCAGAAAGTAAACCGGCAGGGTCTGGTGATCGAGTGCTCCGGTTATTCCGATACGGCAAGAACATTTTCCGTTTTTTATGCCTGTAAGCGCGCCGGCCATTGACCCGATGTTTCGAGCATGTTTCTAATAGAGTGAGGGTGTAATCTCGGTAAGTATTTCAATCGGTAGTGTTTGAAATACTAGGGATGGGGGAAATGCCATGTCGGGGCAATATACGGCTCCGCCTGTTCGCCGGTTGCGGGTCTATGCCTTCGACCCGCAGGCTTCTACGTCGGCTGCGACTGCAGGCGTTAATGTTGCAACAATTAAAATACCTTGGGAGCAGAGCTGGGAGGAAGAAATTCAGCCCGGCCCCATCAATGACTACCTTGAAGTTATTGATATCGATCCGGTCAGCGGCCAATTTTATGAGCCGGTGGACCTCAATCACCCCTACCTCCTGGCTCAGGACGGCTTGGCCCCCTCGGAAGGCGATCCCCGCTTTCACCAGCAGATGGTGTTCGCCGTTGCAATGAAGACTATTCGAACTTTCGAACGGGCGCTTGGCAGGAGAGTCTTCTGGGCTCCGCGTCGCGTTCCCAACGGGCGAAAATACGAGCCGGTCTATAAATTGCGTATCTATCCCCATGCCCTTCGCGAGCCCAATGCTTATTACAGCCGGGAAAAGAAGGCCCTCCTGTTCGGCTATTTTCAGACGTCCGCGCACAGCGCCGGCGCCAAATGGGTGTTTACCGCGCTTTCGCATGACATCATCGTTCACGAGGTCACGCATGCTATCCTGGATGGACTTCACCGGCGGTTTGCTGAACCGACCAGCGTAGACAGCTTGGCGTTCCACGAAGCCTTTGCCGATATCGTCGCTCTGTTCTCACATTTTTCGCTTGAGGAAGCAGTCAGCGCCCAGATTGCGAAAGACGGCGGTAGCCTCGACAACCGCTCCCTCCTCAGCGGCCTCGCCCGGCAGTTCGGCGAGGCTACCGGCCGGGACGGAGCCCTTCGCGAGGCGATTGACGATCACAGTGGCGCTGCGCCCGTGATCTTGCGCGACGACATGACGGAGCCTCACGAACGCGGCGCGGTCCTGGTGGCGGCCGTTTTCGATGCTTTTCTGTCGATCTATGAGAACCGCACCGCTGATCTGCTCAGAATCGCCGGCATCAGACCCGGCATTGGTCCCGACCAGAACCTCCATCCAGACCTGGTCAAACGATTAACCCGGGAGGCGAGCAAGGCGGCGGAACACGTGATGCGAATGTGCATCCGCGCCCTCGACTACCTGCCGCCAGTAGACGTCCGCTTTGGCGATTTTCTCCGGGCAATCATAACGGCGGACTATGACCTGGTGCCCGATGACGTGCTTAACTATCGGCTCGCCATCATAGAAGGGTTTCGGCGGCGCGGTATCATCCCGGAGGGCTGTCTCTCTTTGGCTGTCGACAGTTTGTTGTGGGAGGCGCCGGTCCATCATCTGGCGGCCGATTATGACGATTTGGACCTGGATTTGGAGCCAAAATTCGATCGGACGACGGCAATCAAGGCCGCTGAGGAGAACGCGGAGAGCGTGCATTGGTGGATCCTGGGATCGGAGAGCTTTCGGACCACCGAGGATAAGCCATGGCAAGAGGTGTGCGGAGTAGTCTTCCGACGAGGTTTGATCTCGTATGACGACCGCGAGACGATACTGAGCCGGCCAGGGGACCCGAAGGGATTTGCTCCGCCCGTGGAAATTCATTCTGTAAGAACCTCCCGGCGAACAGGACCCGACGGCCAGGATCTCCGCCAACTTATCATTGAAATTGTACAGCAGCGGCGCGGCTTCTACGATCAGAACGAACAGGAGCTTCAAGACAAGCACGGCGATAACCCGTCGGGCGCGGACTTTGTGTTCCGCGGTGGTGCCACACTCATCTTCGACCTTCGGGAGGGTCACCTGCGTTACGCAGTCCGAAAGCGAATTAGTGACGATGCCCGGCTGGAGCAACAACGCGATTTCCTTGCGGGTTACCGCTTCGGCTCGACTGCGTTCGGTTATGGACTGCAAGGGGGATCGACCGGCACTGCGTTGGACGAACCGTTCGCTCTGGTGCACCGGGGAGGTTAGGTGTGGGGATATTGAAGCTCTTGAGGATCAGGATGTATCGCGGCATCTTGGGCGATTGCTTCCTCATTCGCACCACGTTGGACGACGGCGGCGCGGAGTTGGAGCGATCCATACTTATAGATTGTGGGGTCCTCCAGAACGTTGCCGCTGGAGCCGATCTGATCGCCAAACTTGACCCGAAGGTCGTGAACCGGATCGGTAAAAAGCGCCTGTCCGAAGTTGAGGCAGGCCCGGCCCGCATTTCAGCGATCGCGAAAGACGTCCTGAAGACCGTCGGCAACCGGATCGACCTGCTGGTCATAACCCACGAGCACTACGACCATCTGTCCGGGTTTGCGTTCGAAAAAGGCGCATTCCTTGACGGTGCGGTTTCCATCGGCCGGCTTTGGATGGCTTGGACCGAAAACCTGAAAGATCCGCAGGCTCAGGTCCTAAGGGCACGATTTTCGAAGGGAAAGCAGGCTTTGGCGGCGGCGGCCACGCTGGCGCAAGGCGATGCGCATCCCGGCTTGCGAACGGCAGCGGCGCTTGCCGCTTTCGCCGGGCCAGTCGCCATAAACGGGCTAGGTGCATCGGGCGTCTTCGGGACGGCCGAAATCATGCAAATGCTGAAGGATAAAGCTGGTGCCGATTCAACATCTTATCTTGAGCCTGGACAGGTCATTGACCTCGACGAGTTCAATATCAAGGCCTTTGTTCTTGGCCCGCCTCGAGATGAAGTTTTGCTGCGAAAAGACACCCCATCCAAGGGACAGGCGAAGGAGGTATATCTGACGCGTCTGGACGCCGCCGCGGCGGCGGAAAGCACAGTAAATGCCCAGCTCTCGCTTCTTGCCAATCGAACCGACACAGTCCTGCCTTTCTCGGCCGTTTACCAAAGACCCCTGAAAGAGAAAACCCGTCGCAAGAAGGCGACCAAGTCGGGGGTCCGCAAACTGTATGACGCTCCGGCCGAAAAGTGGCGTAGGATTGACAGCGACTGGACAGGCTCCATCGAAGCTTTGGCCCTGAAGATGGATTCGGATACAAACAACACCAGCCTGGCACTGGCGTTTGAACTCCCCGATGGCCAGGTATTGCTGTTTCCCGGAGACGCCCAGGTGGGGAATTGGCTGTCTTGGAATGACCAGACCTATCCTCCCGCCGCGAAGACTATGTCCTCGGGCAAACCTGTCACCGCAGAGGACCTGTTGCGCCGGACAACCTTTTACAAGGTCGGACACCATGGGAGTCATAATGCCACGGTCAAAGCGCTCGGTCTGGAGCGCATGGTCGACCCACGACTAGTAGCCGCGATACCGGTCGTAGAGGCGGTCGCGGCCATTCAAGGTAAGGGTCGAGCGGAACCTGGAAGCGGGTGGAGGATGCCGTTCGAGGAGCTTTACAAGGCGTTGCAGGAAAAGACCAAGGGACGCATCGTTCAGGGCGACGGTAATCCAACCGTCGAAAAACGAGCTTTCCGAAACAACCCGACGTCAGCAAAGCGGCCGGTCAAGATCGAACACAGCGATCTTTTTGTTGAGATGACGTTCGACCTTTCATGATGCCAGCTGCTCGGGTCGGCGGGGAATTCTCAATGGGGGGTATACGATGGTCGTTCTAATCAACGGCGAAACCAAGAAACTTGGAATTGCGCTCTCGGGGGGCGGGTTTCGTGCTGCCGCGTTCCATGTAGGGACGTTTACGGCTCTCCAGGAACTCGACTTACTCGACAAGCTTGATCTCATCAGCTGCGTGAGCGGCGGGAGCGTGGCAGGCGCCTACTTGGCGCTGAATTGGGGCAAACAGGATGTGCTGAAGGGCCTTTCGGACTATCTGCTGACAAAGTCGATCGCCGTCTCTTCGATCATCGGAGGTATCCTGGACCCCTTCGAAACACGCCTGGAGAAGCTTGGCGCAAGCTACGATCGGGATCTGTTCGCGGGTGCACGGCTATCCGCTCTCAGAGATGGTCCACGAATCTATCTCAACGCCACCAACCTGGCCACCGGCAACATGTTTTTCTTTGTTGCAGGCAAGGCATTGGCGCCCGGAGAAGACGCTGGAGAAACGATGGGGGAGCACGAGAGCGGCACCGCGAATGCGAGTAACTATCCAATCAGCTTGGCCGTGGCAGCATCCTCGGCTTTCCCGCCCGTGTTTCCCCCGCTACGGCTCAATGCCGACATCTATCCCAATTCCCTGAGCGAATACGCGACGCTGAGCGATGGAGGCATTTACGATAATCTGGGCGTGAACCCGTTGATGCGAGCGCGGCGCAATCCCGTCGATGTGTGTTTTGTAAGTGATGGCGGCAAGCCGTTCGCCGTGTCCCCTCATCCGACGGAGTCCGGGACAATCGTGCTCAAGGAGGCGATCAACATCATGATGGAGCAGGTAAGAGGTCTTCAATTTGCTCGTCTGCAATTGTCGTACGACGCGAAAAAGGGCCCGAAACCCATCTGGTTTTCAATCGACAGCCGGGTAGGCGAGGAACGGCCTGGCGACGCCGCTTTCGCCTCGCTGGTGGCAACAGATTTAAAGAGATTGGAGGCCGAAGAGCATGAGGTTTTGGTGCGACATGGTCGGGCCCTCACGATGGCACGCGTCAAATCCTATGCACCGGAACTCCTTAAGTAGCAAAGTGTCAAACGCGCCGCCTTGCCGCTTACCCGACACGGACTGCAAGGACGTTATCGTTGGATATATCGCCTCATATTCTATCCAGGACAAGCAGTCCTCAACGCCAAGTGCCTGC
This sequence comes from Mesorhizobium sp. M1A.F.Ca.IN.020.03.2.1, assembly GCF_004023205.1. Classification (NCBI taxonomy): domain Bacteria; kingdom Pseudomonadati; phylum Pseudomonadota; class Alphaproteobacteria; order Hyphomicrobiales; family Phyllobacteriaceae; genus Mesorhizobium; species Mesorhizobium sp. M1A.F.Ca.IN.020.03.2.1. The sequence continues at coordinate 22,442 of NZ_RZSV01000017.1, forward strand.
CGCGGCGAGATTTGTACCCTCAGTCTCTACATCAGGGACAGCAAGCTCGACTGGGACATCCAGAAGCAAATTTCAGGCACTGGCAAGGCCATCTTCGTGAAGACCTTTGGTGAGCCCGACCCCGAGACCAAGTGATGCGCCATAGTGCCTCCAAATGGCCGCTGCTCTGGGCTGTCGGCGCCGCCATTCTCATATCTGCTCCGGCAAGGGCCCAGGAAGAACCAACGCAACCGAACCCGACACTGAGGTTCAAGCTCGACCGGCGCGACGGGTGCTTCCGCTACATAGGCGATGCCTGTCGAATTCATCGGCCGCTTCAAGACCGGGAGCTACGTCGGCGTGTCCATGATCACCATCGGCCGGCCCACGACCAGCAGCCGCGACTACTCGATCTTGTTCGCGCCTCGTGCCGCTTGGGGCAGTTCAGCCTTTGTCACCATCTGTGGCCGCGTTACCCCACCTTCTTAGCAACCGGACAGAATCTCCGGAGGGCGCTGACTTAGGACCGCTGGACAGCCGCCATATGTCGTGGTCTGTCTTCCTTTTCAAGGAAGCGAAATGGAATCATTATCGGCAGCGGGACCGGGTAAGAAGCGGCTGGCGGTTTTCCTTGATGGAACCTGGAATTCCGTGTCGGACAACACCAATGTCTGGCGCTTGCGCGCCCTGTGTTCAACGAAAGACACCGGAAACCCAGCCCAGCTCGCCTACTATGATATCGGGGTGAACGGAGTCATTGGCGGAGCCTTTGGGAAGGGGCTGCTCAGGAATATCCTTGATGCCTATGAGTGGCTGGTCGAAAACTACAACGATGGTGACGACATCTTCGTGTTCGGCTTCAGCCGTGGCGCCTTCACTGCGCGTTCTCTGACAGGCTTTATCACCAAGTGTGGCCTGTTGAGGCCGGGTGCCCCGTTAAGCGTCAACCAGTTGTTCGCCCGGTACCGCCGACGCGACGCGCTGACCGTGTGGAAGCTTCATGACGACTTGGTCGCAGGCCCGCTGAAGGCCTCTGCCCTGGAAGAACGCTGGATGCTGAAATACTCCCGCCGCGTGCCGATCAAGCTGGTGGCCGTCTGGGACACTGTCGGCGCGCTCGGCATTCCCGCGTTCAGCTGGGAAGGCATCAGTCGGACCAGTTTCCGATTTCTGGACACGGGCTTGAGGGTGCCAATCGAGAATGCGTTTCACGCCCTTGCCCTCGATGAGCATCGCAACAGCTTCATGCCGACGTTATGGACGAAGAGAATCCCTACCGATCCCCAGGCGGTGATCGCACCGCCGCGTCCCTACAGCAGTGTCGAGCAGCGTTGGTTTGCTGGCGCCCACGGTAATGTGGGCGGCGGATACCCGAATGATCTGCTTGCACAGGCTCCTCTCAGCTGGATCATCGAAAAGGCCCGGTCCCACGGTCTCGCGTTCAGGAGCGACATCGAGGTGGACGACGGGGCCCTCGACGCTCCGATTTCAGACTCTTACCGGGAGTTCATGCGCGGCTCCTACGCCATCCTCAGCAAGAGGCATCTTCGGCCCATTGCATCCCCTCCCGGCCGGGACCCGGATGCGACGTACATCAATGTCAATGAGACGATTGATGGCTCGGTCTTCGAGCGGTATCGCCACTCGTCAAGCTACCGGCCCGCCAATTTGGTTGAGTGGTCGACTCGCAAGGGCGTCGATCTTGACGCGGTGATGGGTTGGGTCGATGCCGAACAGCCTGGAAAGGCGGTTGGCGAGATCCACTGACCGCTGAGTGGCGTGCAGTGCCGCCGTCTGCTTCCAGGATCTGGCCGTTCCGGCTGACATGCAGAGCGCGAAAGATGCGCCGTGGGCGGAAATGGAGTAAACGTCGTCCACCTAGATAGTAGATGCTTTGCGCTCTGCCTCAGACGGGAGGGGGAGCGCGAGGGGCGGGCCAGGGGCACGCTCGCCTGGCCTTGGCGGGTTCGATACCGGCTCGAAAGACATTCCGGACGCATTCAAGGTCGGGGCATCGCTGCCCTGACCTTGAATGCGAACCGTGCTTAGTCGGCGGCGATTGCCATACTTTCGCTTTCTACTTTGACCGTCGCCCGCAACGCTGCGGGAAGCCAGCCCTTGCCGTCCAGTTCCTTCTCGGCCTGCAAGAAGCTTCGGGTTTCGGGGCGCGTTCCACCGTCGGCCCACGACTTGCAAAAATGTTTGAGGATGCCTTCTCGCAAAAAGGAACGTCGGCTGGCAGGCCCGTGGCCCGGGACTGGGTGGCTGCCTTGGCCGAACTTGAAGCGAACCTCAAGCAGTGCTCCGCCAATTCCAGCCACTGGTCACTTGGCTCATCGCCGTGCCCTTGGTGCAAAATGGAAGGCGCCACTGGCGTCCCGCTGTTCTCAACCGTTGTTCCCGCCAGCGGGGCGACGCTTTTCGATATCGCCGGATTCCAGCGCAGGTGGACGCCATCCCGCATCCCGGGCCGGTGCCGACCGTCCCCGAGAAGAATGTGACACCAGATCCCAACGCCTTGAAGCTCAAGGGGCACGCGCGCCGCACCAACTTCCGGGCAGGAGTAGCGGCCGCAGTAGTCGGCGTCGCTGGCTTGATGATGGCGCAGATCTGGGTGCTGGGCATTGCCTTGGGGGTTTTTCTGGGGTTGAGAGGTTTCTTGAACAGGGACAGTGAGGCTGCGGAATACCGGCGCATCGCCGGCGAGGCCGCCACCCAGTGGAAAAACGCGCAAACCACGTGGATGCAGAGAGCCGGGCCGGATGCCTTCGACAGGCAAAAAACGGTGCTCGCCGGGCTCAGGCGCGAATGGGACATCTTACCTTCCAAACGGTAGCCAGGATCTCGGAGCTCGAGCGCAACCGCCGTCAGGCGCAACTGCACCGGTTCCTGGACAACTTTGAAATCTCATCGGCAAAGATCGAGAGCATCGGACCGGGAAAGAAACAGGTCCTGGAGTCGTATGGCGTCGAAACAGCGCTCGATGTCGAGAGGAACAAGCTCTACAGCGTGTCCGGATTCGAACCCAAAACGGCGCAGAAGTTGTTAAATTGGCGAAGGTCCGTCGAAGCCCGCTTTGTCTTCGATCCCTCACGCGCGATCGATCCACGCGATATCGCGCAGATCGACCAGGATATTCTCGGCGACCGCAAGCGGCTGCAGGGCGCCTTGGTTCTCGGTCTTGAGCAACTCAAGCAGACAAGAGCCCAGATTCTTGCCGCCCGTGAACACAGTCGCCCGGAAATGGAGCGGTTGGCATTGGATCAGTCGTCGGCAAACGTTGCCGCGATTTCAGGTTGAGACGGCTAACGCTGGATCGCCAATCAGGCTCGGTGGGTTTTGGCATACCTTCATCACCCCGGGTTGCGCGTCAGTGTGAAATACCCATTTCACCTTGTTGGAGGCCTCGACGATTTTGGCCGGTCGGAGCGCTGACTCGAAGGAGAGGTGAACGGCGGCTTTGCGCCTCATTCCAGCCGCTCGAATTGCCCAAGCCATTTCCTGAAAGCTGCCGATCCAGGGGATCCGTCTGGACGTCGATGGCAAGGGTGGTGGACGTACGGCTTCGCCACCAAGCAGGCCGCAACGGATTTCAGGATGTTACGGGTTAGGCGGTGACCCTTGGGCCACTCATGCAGCCATGTCTCATGCTGTCTCGAATCACGTTGTTGACGGTGCAAGCATCGCCGTCAAATCGCTCAGTCCGAGCGTGGCGGGCGCGCAACACTCAATCAGGTATAGCAGTCGCTAGGGCTATATGCATTTAGTGACACGGCCACCCGATCTTTGCGGTCGCAAGTCTTTACCAAGTGTCGTTTCTCGGCAAGGCTGATCATTGAGGCACTCACGCCGCGAGGATTGAAGAATGCTTAACCAGGCAGAAACACTCTACCCATCTCTGACCCCTCTTGCGGTCCAGGTCCGCTGGAAGGTTCCAACCGAATTTCCGGCGTGCCCGGACGAATTCACCGACGACGCCCTTCTTCTTTATGAATCGCGCCTCTCTTTCGGAAGTATCTTCGCGCGCAACCAGCTCTCCACGAGCCTCGTCGTCGACCGGAATCTCAAGGACGATGACCTGATCGTACTCACTCATTTTGCCGGCGACGCCATAAAGAATTGGGCAGTGGCCCACATTTCAATCCATGATGGCCTTTTCCATCACCGAAGCGAATTCACCTTCTTCAGTCTCAAGGGCGCTCTGAAGCACTTCTGCGAACTAGCTGGAGAGGACCTTGGCGACTCGATCGATGACTATTGCTGATGACGTATCAGCTGATGTCGATGCAGAAATGTTGCTGCATATTGACGATTCCGGTTGAGCGTGGGTGTCGAGTGTGAGCGATGACCTTGTGACGTCGGTCAGGTTCGAAGTCATGGTGCCAAGCAGTATCAATAAGGATGATGCCGGAGGGGCCAAGATGGAACATGAGAACCTGCTAGTCGTCGGTGCCGACTTCTCGAAAATGCGCACGCGCTGAATACGACGTGGTGATCTGCAGACCGGAGGTGCGTTTGAGTTCCATATAGACCTAAACTCGCTATAAGATACGCATCATGCGTTGGAGTTGCACCTCCGGGCTGTGCGCAACGTCGTGGCGGATGACTCCTTTCTACCCAGTGGTCCGCAAAGCCGCCTGTCAGCTTGCGGGCCCAACGCGGTCATTTCGGAACATGCAAGCAGACTAAATAGCGATTGGAACTCAATAACCACGCGGCCACAGCGTTCATGGTTTGTACTTCTAAAGTCGCATAATTGGCAGACTGGAACATGGAACTTGGGTCGCGAGGTGGATCAAATGCGTTACGCAGGGTCGCAGAACGCGCAAGAGACATTGCAGGTCATCTATAATCGAGCTGTCGGCCCAGCCGACTTCCTATTCGTGCCAGTGAGCAATGGCAATCGTACCAGCGACAGCACCCATTGCTCGCTGCTGCTCGTTGATGGCCGCAACCCGGAGCGGGTCGCCTATCACCACGACTCCTCCCGGACAGGGCCACAACGACGAGCCTGCAAACCAGCTCGCAAGGGTGCTGAACGGCACCTTCGAGGCAGCCCCCATGACCCGACAGCCGAATGCTTATGACTGCGGCGTGTTTGTGTTGGCACGTGGGCGCCGATTGGACAATTGATGGCCGGGCAGCGGCGCCGGGTCGCTGCGACGACCTCGTCGCCGACCGGCAGGCGCTGCAAGACCGGCTGAGGCGGCGCTTCCACACGGGATTTGTCTAAAATTCCAAGGGGGATTTGTGGAGGTATGACGCCGACAGGCCGCCTACCGCCAGACTACCCCGCTCATGAACGCGACGCCGGCAGCACTCCCATCTCCTTGAGCAACCAGGCAGCGCCGTCAATCTTGTCCATGGTCCAAAGCATGAAGCGACTGTCGACATGGATGCTTCGACTGCGGTCTGCGGCATATGCCCAATCGGAGATCACTCCATCGAGCGTGCCATCAAAGGCGAGACCGACGAACTCGCCGCGCCCATTCAGCGTGGCCGAGCCGCTATTGCCATTGGTAATGTCGACCGTGGACATGAAGTCGACCGGCAAAGTGCCCAGCTCCGGCGCGACATAGGGGCCATAATTCTTGGCCCGGATCGCAGCGACGGCGGCGGCGGGCGCATCAAACTCGCCCTTGCCAGTGTGCTTGGCCAGAAGTCCCTCAGCCGTGGTGAATGGCGTCCAGATCTGCCCGTCGCGTGTTCGCCCCGACACCTTGCCCCAGGTGATGCGCAGCGATCCATTCGCGTCGGGATACACCGGCCGGCCAATCGCCTGCCAGTAGGCGCGCAGGCCCTGCATATAAGTCGCGCGCGCCGCCTGCGCTCGGCCAGCGCGGTCCTTCGCCGCGCGCTCCGCAGCTATGTCGCCGGGATAGAGCGCGACCGCCAGCTTGATGAAAGGATCGTCCGACGCCTCGAAGGCAGCAGCCCGCTTGTCGAGCCAGCCGAGCCGCGTGGCCGTGTCGGCGAGTTTGGTTTCTGCATAAAGTCGGTCAAGGCCGATTTGGTCCAGAGCCGTTTCGAACGCAGTATCGCGGTCCTTTGCGTCTAGCCGGCGATATTCATCGAGCGCGGCCTCAAATAGCTTGCGATCGATGTCGGGCAGGTAACCGCGTTCGATCTGCGTCAGTTGATCCACGGTCTGGTTACGGTCACGATCCTGAAAGCCGCGTTCGCGGTCTTCATCGAGCTTCTCGTGCTCCTTGGCCCAGCGATACAGAGTGCGCGCGGATGAGAGCATTTGCGCGCGGTTCAGCAGCGCCTGGCGCAGCCCCTCGAGCGAGGCCTGGCTATTCTCGTCCACCATGGCGCCCAGTTCGCCGATCGCTGCGCCATAGCGCGCCTGCCGCGCGGGATCGTCGGCGACCCAGTCGAGATAAGCTTTCTCCTCGATCGCCTTGCGCACGTCGAGCCCGATCGCATTGGCCCCGGCGAGATCGCCCGCCAACTTCTTCTTGTAGTTTTCCACGCCTTGCAGGATGGAGGCGTAGCGGATCTGCGCTTCTCGATTGCCTGCCGTGGTTTGGTTTATCTGGGCCGCATAATCCGACAGCAAATGCTGCAACAGCGGTTCGTACCGCGCGAAATTGAACCGTACTTCATCCGCCGTGCGGAACCGATTGGTTTCTCCGGGAAAGCCGACGACCATGACGAAATCGCCGTCTTGCACGCCTTTAGAGGCAATGCGCAGCCAGCTCTTCGGCCGGTAGGGCACGTTGTCGCGCGCATAAGGCCGGGAGGAACCATCAGGAGCGACATAAGCGCGGTAAAAACCGAAGTCGCCTGTGTGGCGCGGCCACGTCCAATTGTCCGTTTCGCCGCCGAAGTTACCGATGCCGAGCGCGGGCGCATAGACTAGGCGCACGTCCTGAATTTCGAGCTTCTGCTGGAGATAGTAGGAGGCGCCGCCATAATAGGACTCCACGTCGCAGCGGCGATTGGGCTGTTCTTCACATGCGGCGATCAGCGCCTTCCGGTTCCTGTCGAGCCGCTCATAGCGGGCAAAGCCGTTCAGCTTGTCCGATACGCCCTTGAGCATGTCGGCGGTCACATCACGGATATCCTCGATCACATAGATGCGGCTGCCGGGCACCGCGGGTAATTCTTCACCAAGGCTTTTCGCTAGAAATCCCTTGGTGAGATAGTCTTGACTCTCCTTGCTGTTGTACTGGATCGATTCCAGCACGCAGTGACGGTTGGTCGCAACCAGTCCTTGCGGACTGACGAAGGAAGCTGAACATCCGCCCAGTGATACGATCGCGTTGAGCGGGGCAGTGTCTAGACGGCTGAGCTGCGCGGGATCAAGCTGGAGTCCATTCGCGCGCATGGCCGCGCCAAGTTCCGTAATCTGGGCCGGCATCCACATGCCTTCGTTCGCCGACGTCCAGAGCAAGTTCATAGCGGTGGCTTGGGCCAAACGACTAAAATTCGAGTTCATGCTGATCTCGTTCCCATTCTGTGTATTGTTCTCCGCTGATCTGGATCGATGAGCTATCGGGCTGACCGGCGTCCGCAAGCGCCTGCGCGGCAGCCACTGGGTGAAGAGTGAGTGGACGGTCAACACAAAAATCTGGGTGACGCTCCCCTCACATTGTATCGGCAACGTTTGCGGATCATCCGTTGCACTAATCGTGCCAAAGGATGCCTGAGACGCCCTTCGGGTCCCGCGGAGAAGTCATTCGAGACGCCTCTAACAATATCTCCCGCATTGCGGGCCGGCCATTGGAGCGCCTCGTCAATAAAGCTTTCAATCACCTACGTGGTAAGGGCCTTGCGTGTCCGACCTCCGACATTTGGGTCCGACCTCCGACATTTGGTTGTAGACCCGACACTCTCGTCCTCGCTCGCGACGAAGCCCACTGCCGAACAGCCGTCGTTAATTGTGAGAATGCGTGCTATCGTTTCTGTTACGTGCGGTGTTGCGCGAGGACGAGGGTGCGAGGAGTGCCCGGACTTCCCCTTGCCGCAAATCCGCTCGGCGCTTGGCGACATAACCCGGCGGACTATGTGCGCGAGTGCCGGCGTGAGGCGCGAAAGTAAATCTGGGATGAAACGTCGACCATCCGAATCGAGCATGGAAACCTCATCAAAGCGACAACCGCCAACCGGGTTCGCGAGGCAGGCGCGTTCGTCGTCCCGACGAACATCACCTTTGCTGTCGTCGCTCGGGACGGAGCCAGATACGGCATGTCCGCCGAATCCCTTGAAAAGGTGAGCTTCGTTCTCGATGCCGGCTTGTCGGCGCTCGAAACGCTTCAAAGCGCTGGCGTGACCATGGGCTACGGCTCCGATCTGCTTGGCCAGATGCATAGGCACCAATCAGAGGAATTTCTTCTGCGCGGCCGCGTTCTCAAGCCTCGGGACGTGATCCGATCCGCGACGGTGGATGCTGCCCGCGTGCTCAACATGGAAGGCCTCATCGGCACCATCGCGCCTGGCGCTCACGCAGATCTCATCGCCGTCTACGGCAATCCGTTGAAGGACCTCGCGATTTTGTCCGATCCCGCCCGGCTTCGAAAGATCATCAAGGGCGGGTGAGTGGTGAAGAATGAATAACCAGACGCAGGTAATCCGTTGCCATTCAGGGGAATTACGCAACACATATACAGGCAGGAGCACAACAGAACGTATTGAGCAGCTACCGATGGTTCCGAAGGCATGACGCTGCGATTGCCGCCTTCGTGCTGCCGGTGCTCAAAACTCTCAATCGTCCCTGACCAGCCTTGAAATCTCGGCGCTAATATCGGCTCCTTCGTAGGGCAATGCCTGAGGACGTTTCTCGCACGCCTAGCCGTCATAATACACGCGCTCATTTGATTGCGTGGCATCGGTGGAGAGCGCTGTCACAAACGGCTGGACGACATTCCTCATATCGCGCCGGCGGAGCCTGTTTTCACCAAAGTCGAACTCGCGGGTGACGCCTACGGCCCCTGCCAAGTTAATCCCATTTGAGATCGAATGCGGTGGGCGTGCCGCTCCTAGCAGCGCCGTTTTTCCCATTGACGTGAAAACATCAGAACAAAGTACCTTATGTCTACAGATTTCGTAGAATATCGTTTGGTTTCGGTGGTGGCCTATGGCGCATGTGTGGGAGATAGATGACTTGGCACGATTATCGGTTCTTGGAATATCCGGCGGTGTAAGCAACCCGTCCCGCACCACGGCGGTCGTCAATGCGCTGGTCAAGGCGGTCGCGTTGCGCCTGCTTGCCGACACCGGTCTGATTGAGATCACGGAGGCAGCACCGTCGCTTTTCGCCGGACTATCCCGCGGCGCACTTGGCGCATCTGGAGAAGCGATTATCCAGCGTGTCGAGAAGGCCGATTTGCTCGTGGTCGGAACGCCTGTCTATAGGGCTTCCTACACTGGCGCTCTCAAGCACCTGTTCGACCTGGTCGACTATCGCGCGTTGACGGGCAAGACCGTGCTTCTCGCGGCGACCGGCGGGAGCCCATACCATGGCCTGGTGCTCGAACATCAGCTCCGGCCATTGTTCGGCTTTTTTGGCTCTGTCACCGTCCCTACGGGCGTCTACGGCACGCCCGACGATTTCGTCGATGGCGAAATCGTCGGCGCAGCCATCATCGAGCGTATTGCAAGGGCCGCTACCGACGCGGTCTCCTTGCTCAACTCAAGTCACGCAAATGCCGCCGTCGCCACCCGCGTCGGCTGAGCCAATCAACAGGGGAAACGACGACATGAGTTCGCATTCCGACGCCATCAAATTCGCCTACTGGGTCCCGAACGTCTCCGGCGGCCTGGTCATCTCCAACATCGAGCAGCGGACGGGTTGGGATATCGACTACAACCGCAAGCTCGCCCAGATTGCCGAGGCCAACGGGTTCGACTATGCGCTGAGCCAGATCCGTTTCACAGCCGGCTATGGGGCCGACAACCAGCACGAATCAGTCTCGTTCAGCCATGCCTTGCTTGCCGCGACCACAACGCTGAAGGTCATCGCAGCGATCCTGCCCGGTCCGTGGAACCCTGCGCTGGCGGCCAAGCAGATCGCTACCATCAACCACCTGACCAATGGCCGCGTCTCCGTCAATGTCGTCAGCGGCTGGTTCCGAGGCGAGTTCGCCGCGATTGGCGAACTCTGGCTCGATCATGACGAGCGCTATCGCCGGTCGGAGGAATTTATCCGAGCGTTGCGCGGCATCTGGACGGAAGACAGCTTCACGCTGAAGGGCGATTTCTACCGCTTCACCAACTATTCCATGAAGCCGAAGCCGATCGAGCCCTTGCCCGAGATATTCCAGGGCGGCTCGTCGCGAGCCGCTCGCGACATGGCGTCTCGTGTCTCCGATTGGTATTTCACCAACGGCAATACCCCGGAGGAGATCCGGAAGCAGGTCGACGACATCCGCACCAAGGCGAAAGCCAACGGCCACAAGGTTAGGATCAGCGTCAACGCTTTCGCCATCGCCCGCGAGAGCGAGCAGGAAGCGCGCGCCGTGCTCGACGAGATCATCGCCAAGGCGAATCCGGAGGCGGTGCAGGGCTTTGCCGATCAGGTCAAGAATGCCGGCAAGGCCTCGCCGGAAGGCGAAGGCAATTGGGCGAAGTCGTCCCTCGAGGATCTCGTTCAGTACAATGACGGCTTCCGCAGCAATCTCATCGGCACGCCGGAACAGATCGCCGAACGCATCCTGAAACTGAAGGACGCCGGTGCCGACCTGATCCTGCTCGGCTTCCTGCATTTCCAGGAAGAGGTCGAGTTCTTCGGCAAGCGCGTCATTCCTCTGGTGCGCGAACTGGAAGCAGCTCGCGACAGGGAGCTTGTCGCCGCGGAATAGGACGGGCGCGGCCCACGGGGCCGCAGCCGACACGCCTTCAAAAGCAGGAATGTTTCATGATTGGTGCTTCGCTGGGAGCGGCCGCATACGAGCGCGCGTCCGAAATTTCCGCCATCCTCGCGGTGGCTAACCCCGTCGGCGACAGGCGTCTGGCACGCCTGTCGTCACGGCCGGATGTGGTTCTCGCGCTGAGCGGGATCGGCATTTCCTTTGGCGGGGTCAAGGCGCTGAGCGATGTTGATCTCGAAGTGGAAGTCGGCGAGATCCGCGCGGTGATCGGCCCCAACGGCGCCGGCAAGTCCTCACTGATCAACATCATCAGCGGCCTCTATCACGCCGACCGCGGCAGGATTGCGATCGGCGGGCAGTCCTTCTCCCGGGTGCCGGCGAGCCGTCTAGCACGGCTCGGCGTTGCGCGAACCTTCCAGAACCTGGCGCTATTCGGCGGTCTGTCCGTGCGCAACAACATCGCGTGCGGCCGCGTCCACACCAGGCGCGCCAGTTTCGTCGAACATATTGCAGGTCTGCCACGCGCCCGGAGCGAAGATGCGGGAATCGCCGAAAAGACCGATCAGATAGTCGCCTTCCTGCATCTCGAAAGCGTCGCCGACCGCCTCGTCGCCACCTTGCCTTACGGCCTGCAGAAGCGGGTCGAGCTGGCGCGCGCGCTGGTCGCCGAGCCGAAGCTGCTGCTGCTCGACGAGCCGATGGCCGGCATGACGGCGACCGAGAAGGCCGAGATGGCCGGCTTCGTGCGCGCCGCGCGCGACCGGCACGGCGTCACCATCATCCTGATCGAGCACGACATCGGCGTCGTCATGGGCCTCTCCGACCGCGTCGCCGTGCTCGACTACGGCCGCAAGATCGCAGACGGGACGCCGGCCGAGGTCAGGGCCGATCCGGCAGTGATCCGGGCCTATATCGGCACCGCCGAGGGCGAGAATGGCGAGGACATCTGATGAGCTACTATGATTTCCTCTTCGTCATCGAAGTGCTGGTCGGCGGCCTGCTCTCTGGCGTCATGTATTCGCTTGTCGCCATAGGTTTCGTGCTGATCTACAAGACGTCGGGCGTGCTGAACTTCGCGCAGGGGTCGATGGTGCTGTTCGCAGCGCTCACCTTTGTCAGCCTCGTCGAACGCGGCATCCCCTTCGCGCTTTCGCTGCTCATCACCTTCGCGGTCATGGTCGCGCTCGGCTTCACCATCGAGCGGACCGTGCTCAGGCCACTGGTCAACCGCTCGCCGATGACGCTGTTCATGGCGACGCTGGGGCTCTCCTACATCATCGAAGGTGCCGCCCAGCTTATCTGGGGCACGCAGGTGCACGGGCTCGACCTCGGCATCGACGACACCCCCTTCGAGGTCGGCGGCATACTGATCTCATCCTTCGACCTGCTGGCGGCGGCGATCGCCGCCGCCATGGTCGCAGGCCTCAGCGCCTTCTTCTATTGGACGCGGATCGGCCTTGCGTTTCGCGCCGTCGCCGACGATCAGTTCGCGGCCCTCGCCGTCGGGCTGCGGCTGCCTCGCATCTGGGGCACCGTGTGGACGGCGGCCGGCTTCGTCGCGCTGGTCGCCGGACTGTTGTGGGGCGCGCGTCTCGGCGTCCTGTTCTCGCTGTCGCTGATCGTGCTGAAGGCGCTGCCGGTGCTGGTGCTTGGCGGCTTCGATTCCATCCTCGGCGCCATCGTTGGCGGCCTCATCATCGGCGCCAGCGAGAAGCTGGCCGAGGTCTATCTCGGCCCGTTCGTCGGCGGCGGCATCGAGGGCTGGTTCGCCTATGCGCTGGCGCTGGTTGTGCTTTTGGTGCGCCCCTCCGGCCTGTTTGGCCAGAAAACCGTCGAAAGGGTCTGAACCATGGCCGTGCAAGCTCTCGACGCCGCAAGGCTTCCAGTCGACTGGGCGAAACTCGTTCAGAAGCTGGCGTTGGCGACCGCCCTGTTCGTCGTCGCCTACGGCGTGGTCCCTGCCTATGCTTCGGGCTATCTGGTCGAGGCGATCCTGCTGCCATTCCTGGCGCTCAGCCTGGCGGCGGTCGGCCTCAATTTGCTGACCGGCTATTGCGGCCAGCTCTCGCTTGGCTCTTCCGCCTTCATGGCGGTGGGCGCGTTCGGCGCCTACAATTTCAACCTCAGGGTCGAAGGCCTGCCGCTGGCGGTGACCATGATCCTGGCCGGAATTTCCGCCGCCGGCTTCGGCGTCGTGTTCGGCCTGCCCAGTCTCAGGCTGCGCGGCTTCTACCTCGCCGTCTCGACGCTCGCCGCCCAGTTCTTCGTGCAATGGGCGCTGACCAAGTTCGGCTGGTTCTCCAACGACAACCCGTCCGGGGTGATCTCGGCGCCGCACCTGGCCGTCGCCGGTCTTTCGCTCGACAGCGCGACCGGCCGCTATTTGCTTTCGGTCACCACGGTCATGGTGCTGACGGCCCTCGTCTGGCGCTTGGTCAACAGCGCGACCGGTCGCAACTTCATCGCCGTGCGGGACAACGAAACCGCCGCACGCGTCATCGGTGTGCCGGTGCTGCGAACCAAGCTTCTGGCGTTCGCCATCTCGTCGTTCATCATCGGTATCGCCGGCGTGCTGTGGGCCTTCACCTATCTGCGCACCGTCGAGCCGGCAGGCTTCAATCTCGACCGCTCATTCCAGATCCTGTTCATCATCATCATCGGCGGGCTGGCCTCGATCCGTGGCGCGTTTTGGGTGCGGCGTTCATCGTTGTCCTCCCGCTCTTTCTGTCCCGGCTCGGCGCATTCCTGTTCGGCGGCCTGTTCGATTCGGGCGTTCTCGACATGAGCCAGCGCATCGTGCTCGGCGCCATTATCATCATCTTCCTCATCGCGGAACCGAGCGGGCTGTCGGCCCTCTTCGACCGCCTCAAACGACGGATCGGCTCAAGGTCCAGCTGATTGCCGCTCAACTTCCTCCTCCGCTCGGACCAACCCATCAGGAGACGTAAGCAATGACCTTCTTCAGTCACCTAAGAAAAGCGGCGATCGCCACGGCCTTCGTGCTCGGCGCGACGGCGGTTCACGCCGAAGAACAATACTTTCCCCTGCAGAGCTACCGTGTCGGTCCGTATGCGGCCGGCGGAACCGGCTTTTTCGGTGGCTTCATCGACTATCTCAACCTGATCAACATCCGCGACGGCGGCGTCAATGGCGCCAAGCTGGCCTGGAGCGAAGGCGAGACGCAATATGAGGTCGAGAAGGGCGTCGAGGTGTATGAACGGTTGAAGAGCAATCCCGGCATCGCTGCCTGGAATCCACTCTCGGTCGGCATCGCCTATGCCATGATCGATCGCATCACCGACGACAAGGTGCCGCTGATCACCATCAACCACGGCCGCACAGACACGACCGACGGGCGGGTGTTCCCTTACGTCTTCCCGCTGCTGCTCAATCCTTACAGCGAGACCTCCGGCATCGTGAACTACATCGCGTCCAAGGAAGGAGGCCTCGACAAGCTCAAGGGCAAGAACATCGTCGTGCTCTATCACGGCTCGCCCTATGGGAAGGAGACGATCCCGATCTATGAGCTGCTGTCGCAGAAATACGGCTTCGAGCTGTCGCAGATCGAGGTGCCGCATCCCGGCAACGAGCAGCAGGCGCAGTGGCTGACCATCCGGCGCGAGCATCCTGACTATGTCGTGCTGCGCGGCTGGGGCGTGATGAACCCCGTCGCCTTGAAGACCGCGCAGAAGACAGGCTTCCCGGCCGATCACATCATAGGCAATGTCTGGTCGAATTCCGAAGAGGATGTCATCCCCGCCGGCGATGCCGCCAAGGGCTATACGGCCATCACCACCCAGGCCTCGGGTGAGCGGTATCCGGTGGTCCAGGAGATCGTCAAAACGGTCTACGGCGACGGCAAAGGCAATCTCGAGGACAAAAGCCGCATCGGCTCGGTCTACCACAATCTCGGCATCGTCAATGGCATCCTCAATGTCGAGGCGGTCCGCATCGCACAGGCCAAGTTCGGCAACCGCACGCTGACCGGCGACGAAGTGCGTTGGGGCTTCGAGCATCTCAAGCTCGATCCGGCGCGCGTCGAGGCACTCGGCGCCAAGGACCTGTTCCACTCGATCAACGTCTCCTGGGACAATCACGAGGGTGACGGCTACGTGACCTTCCAGCAATGGGACGGCAAGAAGTGGAATGTCGTCTCCGACTGGATCGCTCCCGACTGGAAGCTGCTGCGTCCGATCATCGAGAAGTCGTCCGAGGCGTATGCCAAGGAAAAGGGCATCAAGATCCGCACGGCCGAGGACGCCGACGCGGTGGTCAGCAACTGAATTTGGTATGGTGCGGCCGACAAATCTGGCCGGCCGCGCCATCCACCTTCCCGAGCGGAGTCATCGATGTCCATCCCGGAATACCTGATACTGTCAGTTAGCAGCGTGGAGGCTGTCTACAACGGCGCCATCGCCGCCCTACACGGCGTCGACTTGTTGGTTGGCAGGGGCGAGATCGTCGCGCTGCTCGGCTCCAACGGTGCCGGCAAGACGACACTGCTGCGCGCCGTATCCAATCTCCTCCCGGCCGAGCGCGGCGCCATTACCGCCGGTCGGATCACCTTCGGTGGCGAGGATGTTTCAAGGGCAAGCCCCTCGCACCTAGTCCGCAGCGGCCTTGTCCAAGTCCTCGAGGGCCGGCATTGCTTCCGCTCGCTGACGGTCGAAGAGAACCTCTTCACCGGCGCGCTCGGACGCTCGTCCTCTCGCACGGGCGTCAAGGCGGACCTGGATCGTGTCTATTCACTTTTCCCAAGGCTCGCCGAGAAGCGGCGAACCCGGTCCGGCCTCACTTCCGGGGGCGAGCAGCAGATGACGGCTATCGGCCGGGGTCTGATGTCGCGGCCGAAACTCTTTGTTCTGGACGAGCCGTCGATGGGGCTGGCACCGCTGATCGTCGACGAGATCTTCAGCGCCCTGAAACGGCTCAACCGCGACGAAGGCCTTTCGATCCTCGTTGCCGAACAGAATTCGGCGGTCGCGCTGAAATACGCCGACCGCGCCACCGTGCTCGAGAACGGCGTCAGCGTGCTGGAAGGATCGGCTGCCGACTTGCGCCAGCGCACCGATATCAAAACCTACTACCTCGGCGGCGCGCCGCTTCCACCGCAACATTTTCCCAAGGAGACAGCAGCATGACCATCCAATCCAGGCAGGCGTCGGATAGCCGCAGTGCCGTCCCGCCGGTCGAACGACCCTCTGCCAAGGCGCATGTGATCAAGGCCGATGCCGAGGCAATCGCTGTCGCCGAAAAACTCGCCGCCGAATTCGCCAGGGATGCCTCCAAGCGGGATCGTGAACGCATCTGGCCGAAGGAAGAGCTCGATGCGTTTTCGCAGAGCGGCCTGTGGTCGATCAACGTGCCGAAAGCCTATGGCGGGCCGGAGCTCTCCTATGTGACCCTGTCGAAGGTGATCACCATCATCTCGGCGGCCGATCCGTCGCTCGGCCAGATTCCGCAGAACCATCTTGGCGTCGTCGCCGCTATCCGCACCGTCTCCGACGAGGCGCAGAAGAAGCTGCTTTTCGCTGAGGTGCTGTCCGGCACGCGCTTCGGCAACGCGTTCTCCGAGTTCGGCTCCAAGCGCGCGGCCGACTTCGAGACAAAGTTCGTCGACGCCGGCGACCATGTCGTGGTCAACGGCCAGAAATTCTATTCGAGCGGTGCTCTGCTTGCCCATCTGGTTCCGATCGTGGCGCTCGATGACGAGGGGCGCGCCTGGTATGCCATCGCCGATCGCGGCGCGCCCGGACTGACGGTGATCGACGACTGGTCGAGCTTCGGACAGAAGACGACTTTGTCCGGCACGGTCCTGCTCGACAATGTCAAGGTGCCCAAAACGCATCTTGTCCCCGGCTACAAGGGCTATGACAGGCCGACGGCCGACGGCGCCATCTTCCAGATCATCCAGGCCGCGGTCGATCTCGGCATCGCCAAGGCGGCGATCGACGAGACTGTCGGCTTCGTGCGCACCAAGTCGCGCGCCTGGATCGACAGCGGCGTCGATCATGCCTGGCAGGATCCTTATACGATCCAGGCGATTGGCGACCTTCGCCTGCGGGCCAACGCGGCAGAGGCGGTTCTGGAAAGGGCCGGGCTTGCGGTAGATCTCGCCGTGGCCGACCCGAACGAGAAGACCGTCGCGGAAGCGCAGATCGCGGTTGCCGAATCCAAGATCCTCACGACAGAGATCGCCATCATTGCCACGAACAAGCTGTTCGAGCTCGCCGGCACACGCTCGACGCTGGCCGAGCACAATCTCGACCGGCACTGGCGCAACGCCCGCACCCACACGCTGCACGATCCGGTGCGCTGGAAATACGCGATCCTCGGCAACTACTACCTCAACGACGTAAATCCGCCGCTCCATGCCTGGAGCTGAGCGAAGCGCCTCCAAATCACAGAGGACCATTCATGAGCATTGCCACTCCCGACAGGATCAAGGTCCTGTGGTTTCTGCCGACTCATGGCGACAGCCGCTATCTCGGCACCTCAGAGGGGGGGCAGGGCGGTCGACTTGCCCTATCTCACCCAAGTCGCGAAAGCCGCCGATGCCATCGGCTACTATGGCGCGCTGCTGCCGACAGGACGCAGTTGCGAAGATAGCTGGGTCGTGGCGTCGGCGCTGGCACCGCTGACGCAGCGGCTTCGCTTCCTTGTCGCCGTCCGGCCGGGCCTGCAATCGCCGACGCTAGCCGCGCGCAGACCTCGACGCTCGACCGCATTTCCAGCGGACGGCTGCTCATCAACGTCGTCACCGGCGGGGATCCGGTCGAGAACAAGGGCGACGGCATCTTCCTCAGCCATGACGAGCGCTATGAGGTGACGCGGGAATTCCTCGACATCTACAAGGCGGTGCTTCGCGGCGAGACCGTAGCGTTCGCAGGCAAGCACTTCCGTATCGAGGACGGTCGCCTACTGTTTCCGCCCGTGCAGACGCCACATCGGCCGCTCTATTTCGGCGGCTCGTCCGATGCCGCTAACGCGGTCGCCGCCGAACAGATCGACAAATATTTGACCTGGGGCGAACCGCCGGCGGACGTCGCGGCAAAGATTGCCTATGTGCGCGGTCTTGCCGAGAAAGCCGGGCGCCAGGTGACCTTCGGCATCCGGCTGCATGTCATCGTCCGCGAGACCAATTATGAGGCCTGGGCCGATGCCGACCGCCTGATCAGCCGCCTGGACGACAACACGATAACCGAGGCGCAGAAGGTTTTCGCGCGCATGGATTCCGTCGGCCAGTCGCGCATGAGCCGGCTTCATGGCGGCCGCCGCGACAAGCTCGAAATCAGTCCGAACCTGTGGGCTGGCGTTGGCCTGGTGCGCGGCGGCGCCGGCACCGCCCTGGTCGGCGATGCGGCGACAGTTGCGGAACGGATCGACGAATACCGGCGCATTGGCATCGATAGCTTTATCCTGTCCGGCTATCCGCATCTGGAGGAGGCCTATCGATTTGGCGAACTGGTGTTGCCGTTGTTGCCGCTCGATCATGAAATCTCGACGCGCCCGACGGCAGTGAACATGGGACCGTTCGGCGAAACGGTGGCCGGCGACCATCGGCCTTCGGCACTGCGCGCGAGTCAGTCTTGAGCGCCAGAGACTTGGGCAGGGGACCGGTCGTAGCCATCATCGGTGGCGGCTTTTCCGGTGCGGCGACCGCGTTTCATCTTGCGCGGCTGCTGCCCGCCGGTGCTGCCGATATCGTGGTCGTCGAGCCCAGAGAGGGGCTCGGCTATGGTCTGGCCTACTCGACGGCCGATCCTTCACACCGCATCAATGTGCCGGCGTCGAGAATGACGCTGATCTCCGGCCAGGACAGCCACTTTGCCGATTGGCTGGAGCAGACCGGCGCGATTCTCGACGATGCCGAGGCTATTGCCGCAAATGGAGCACTCTACCCACAACGACGCGTTTTCGGGCGCTACGTGGAATCTTATCTCCAACCCTTTCTGTTCGGCAAAGTGATCCGTCATGTCAGGTCCGCCGTCGCGTCAGTCGAGCTTAGTGGCCAGGGCTACATCCTGATTCTCGCTGATGGAAGGACGCTCGCAGCCGACGCCCTAGTGATTGCGGCGACGCATCCGCCACCGGCCTTGCCATCGGCCCTGCGGTCTGTGGCTGCTGCTGCCCGGCTGGTGGCCAATCCCTATGATCTCGGAGGGCTGCAAGCGATCGGCCGCGACGACCAAGTGCTCGTAGTCGGCACTGGATTGACGTCGGCGGATATCATTGCCACGCTGGACCGCAATGGGCATCGTAGCCGCATCGTCGCGCTGTCACGTCATGGTTATCGTTCGCGCAGCCACGCGGTGCTCCCGGGCGACCCGATTGGTGATTTCATCAGTCTGCCTTCACGCAGCGCAACAGTGATGCTCAGACGCATCCGGGCCACGATCCTAGATGCCAAGCGTCGGGGCGAAGACTGGCACCCGGTCCTCGATGCCGTCCGACGTCAGGGACAAATCATCTGGCAGGCCCTGCCGCTCGACGAGCAACGCCGCCTCGTGCGCCATTTGCGCACGCTGTGGGATGTGCATCGCTTCCGCATCGCGCCACAGGTCGCGGACGTGCTCGATCGCCGCGTTGCCGAAGGCATGCTCGCCTATCGCGCCGCATCGATCGTCGGCGCCGAGCAGGTCGACGGGCGCATTCGGGTCACGCTGCGGCCAAGGCGCCAACCCACTCAGACAACCGAGACGTTCGACAGGGTGGTCGTCACGACCGGGCCGGCGCATGCCGATATTTTCCGGACCAACACAGCAATTGCCGATCTCGGGCGAATGGGACTGGTCCGGCTAGACCCGATTGGCCTTGGCCTGGCGACCGACAGCCAAGGCCGTGCGGTCAGCACTTCCGGCCGACCGACCGACAGCATTTTCGTCAGCGGGCCGCTGGCGCGCGGCAGCGTTGGCGAATTGATGGGAATTCCCGAAGTCACCGCGCATGCCGAGCGTATAGCCGCTGAAATCCACCAATGGCTTGGATACCAAACGGCGTTGCGTCGTAAGGCGTCGTGAAGCTGCAAACACGATGAGGCTATCCAGATGACACTCACCGAGCGTATTGCGAAGGTGGAAGCCCATCGTGTCGTAAATAGGCCACTGGTCGCGTGCCGCTCCTGGCGCTTTTAGCAGATCCGCTCGACCTCGGAGGTGCCGATCTCCATGCCCAGACTTCGCACCGGCGTCCACCGCTTTGATGACGATCCGAGACGATCAGCCCACCGCGGCGGGTCGAGAAAGCACTGGGCGGGAAGACGCCTACAGCGAGGCTGCTCGCCTTGTGGCCGCAGAGAGGGAAAGAATCTGCCGCCGGACATCGACTTCAGTGGTTTAGAGAAGGCGGCTCGGCAGCGACCTCTGCGTGAACCCAGACGCCTTGAAAAGCCCGATGCGTCCGGATTTTGGCGGTGATCTTCATCAAATGCGATGAGCTGCAATTTCTGGCGACGGCCACGCTAAGGGCGGGCCTCCAGCACCATGTTGAACGGTGTCTCCGCGGCGCGACGCAATCGCTTGAAGCCGCCACCGGTCACCACCTTGCGCAGCCTCGCCTCACCGGCCTGGGCTCCAAGCGCGAGCCCGACTTCCTGCGACACGGACGCGGGCGTGCACACGAACGTGGAAGCGGCATAGTAAACGCGTCCGACGGGATTGAGGTTCGCCGCCAGATGATCATGCGCGAACGGCTCGACGATCATCCACGTGCCATCCGGCTTGAGCGATCCGTGGACATGGGTGGCGGCGCCCGTCGGGTCGCCCATGTCGTGAAGGCAATCGAAGAATGTGACGAGGTCGTAGGTTCCGGGATAGCTCTTGGCGGCGGCGACGTCGAACCGCGTGTTGACGCCGACGCCGGCTACCTCGGCCGCCTTGCGGGCGCGCTCAATCGGAGGGGCATGATAGTCGAAGCCGACGAAGCGCGAAATTGGGGAAGGCCTGTGCCATGAGCACGGTCGATGCACCATGACCGCATCCAACATCCGCGACGTCCACGCCGCGTTCGAGCTTCTCGACGACGCCCTCCAAGGCCGGCAGCCAGGAGTCGATCAGATTGGCATTGTAGCCTGGACGGAAGAACCGTTCCGTACCGCGAAACAGACACGCGCTATGATCGTGCCACCCGACGCCATTGCCGGACGGAATGCCTGCCTCACCTTTTCTTCATCGAGCCACAGCGCGGACAGGAACTCGAATGCGCCTGCCATGAAGGCCGGGCTGTCTTCATCGGCGAACACCAGCTCTTGCTCGGCGTTGAGATAGAATTTGTCGCTCGCTTCGGTGGTCGGGAATGACAGCCACCTCCATGCCGTTGAAAAGCAGGAAATCCGTCACGTTGCCCTCGTCGGTAACCGGCGGAGCCGGAGTGGTCGTCACCAGGGCAAGCCCTGTCGCAGCAGGTATCCTAGGGCAGCCCGTCAGAACATCGATGACTCCGGTTGTGGTGCCGGGGCGGGCGATCAGGGCCAAGTGATTGTTCCGAGGCGGCTGTATGTTGTGGTAAGGTGATCATGCGAATTCTTGTTGGTCGGTCACGTGTTTTGCGGATGACCCGCATGTACTGTGCCAAATGAGAAAACCATTCAAACGCAATCCAGTAGATCTGACTGTATCCGACATTGTCGGAATTTGGACATCGCCGAACGCGAAGCGCTCGGGGCTTGTGACGATACTTGAGCGTGCTGCTTCGGAGGAGGGATGCGCCTCGAACCGGCCGCGAGGCCTTTTTCTGGCAACGGATATTCCGGCCGGGTTAGGCCGCGAGGAAAGCGACGGTGAATAAGAGGTAGAGGACCAACCGTTTTGAGCGGGTAGTTGCCGTGTTGCGCCCCCACGCAAAGGCCAGCACCACGGAGCAGTATTTCTGGTGGCGACACTACAACGCCTTTAAGTGCCGGTTACCCGTTTTTACCCGATGCTGGATACGACTACAACGACTCCTTCCCGAGCCTGCGTGCGGCGCTTACCTGGAAGATGGAAGCCGGTCAGATCGCAACGGGGGAGGGCGGCCAGATCTGGGCAATCCCGCATGCATTTGAGAACATCCAGCTGTTCTACCGCCTGTTCCCGCCAACGGCGGAGATCACGCCGTGTCACCCCAAGCACTTAAACCCAGCGTGCCGATGGCAGCCGAAGGACCTGGCGCGCGCGCCTCGTCCGGTTCGGCTTCGCTGGAGGGGCGTTCCATCGACTGTTTCAGCCTTGCAATCATCCAGGCGCTGGCCAAAAGCCAGATGGAGCGCCGGCTCAGGAACCGGCGCAAAAACTCGAGCCTGCCGGCGCTGATCGAGCTGGTGCTGGCGCGGCCGCTGGTGTCGGCAGGTCTGGTCGCGGCCGAGCTGAAAATTAGCCAGCGTGCTGCGCTCGGGCTGGTGCCGAACTCGGCATCCGTGAGGTGACCGGCAGGGGCGCTACCGGACGTGGGGCCCCGTTTAGCTGCGGCGGGCTTTGGCGAAAGCGACAGCACTGATGATTTTTGCTGTACGCTCATTCTCCCTCATCTGCGCGTTGACAGAAAACCAGCAGCCGAGGGTCACTGCACGCTGTGCTCCCGCGATTTCCGGAAAACCAATGAAGAACGACTTTGATCTATCGCGCGGGACGTATCATTCAACCATGTCGAGAACGGGCGTGACGGCACGTACACTATGGACCAGAGAACTTTGTCTGGCGACTTTGCGCACGCCTGCAGAACTCTTCGGAAAACTTCCTTCTGTTGATCCAATGATCGTAATGAGCTGGAGTGGCATCGCCGCTCTCCCCGGTTCT
Organism: Mesorhizobium sp. M1A.F.Ca.IN.020.03.2.1; assembly: GCF_004023205.1. NCBI lineage: Bacteria > Pseudomonadati > Pseudomonadota > Alphaproteobacteria > Hyphomicrobiales > Phyllobacteriaceae > Mesorhizobium > Mesorhizobium sp. M1A.F.Ca.IN.020.03.2.1. Next base: position 45,006 of record NZ_RZSV01000017.1, read on the forward strand.
TGCTCTCTCAGTTGAACTTGATGCTGGCCTGCACGAACACGCCGTAGCGCTTTGCCTTCCAATCGTCGGCCTGCGGGGAACCACGACCGCCCATTGCCTCTTCGAAATGAGCCGTGCCGTTATTCGCCACGGCCCAGTAGCGGGCGCCGACGCCGATGTTGAACAAATCCGTGACCTTGTAGTTCAACACCGCCTCGAGCTGGACGCCATGCCCATCGCCGTCTTCGGGAATTAGCTTGATCTTGGGGCGCATGTGGTGCTGATCTTTGCCGTCGAGCCGCGTGAAGAGGAACGCCACGTCACCAGAAAGGCTGAGTCGCGCGGTGAGTTGCGTCTGCCCGGCCAAGCCGAGTCGCAGCGAATGCCAATCGTTGTCCTGGCTGATGAGGTTGACGTAGGTCGGGACGGTTGGCACACAGGTCCTCCAGTTGGTCGCCTGCTGCGTGCAACCGAAAGCGTCGTAGCTCTCGTGCCAGAAATTGTTGCCAACAAAAGCACCGATGCGGTAGCGCGGCGCGTTCAAGAAATTATATCCAAGATCGGCGGTGAAATAGCTGACGCCGCCCCCGCGCTGATCACTGAATGTGTTTGAGTAGCCCCCCATTTCCGTAAGAAGTCCTCGTCATGAGAAAACCCTCCCTGATGCCGCCGGCACCGAGGAGGCCTTTACGAAAATGCCAGTCGGATTGTGGATCGCGTTGAAGAAGACTTCACTCGAATGCGCGTCTAGATCGTCATAGGTGAGCCGCGAGACCGGTGACGTACCTTTATGATTGTAAAGGTCCTTCGATGCTTGCCGGTACTGGGCCAGTAGCGTAGTCCACCCTCGAACGAAAAGACTGAGGCCGCCGCCCCGGCTACCGACGCCGACTCGAAATCACCGGCACTCGACGGCGGTTCGGAACTCCTCGGTGCCGCAGCGCCGGCCAAGCCGGGCCCGGTGAAAAATTCGTCGTCGAGGGCAAGGCGCCCGCTGCTTCGCCCGGCCGCGCCGACGATTTTTCTTGGCCGCCAAGGCGGCAGCCTGCGGCCGCGGCCACAACCGAAACGACCACGGCGATCGTCCGTAAACCTGCCCCCGGGACACCTGAAGGGCAAAGCGCCCTCAGATGGCCGCGGGAGTAGCGTTTCCAAACGGTCTCAGCGCGGCAGCACGCTCGATCCCATCAGCGCCTCGTCGATCGAACGCGCTGCCTGACGGCCCTCGCGGATCGCCCAGACGACCAGCGATTGACCGCGGCGCACATCGCCCGCTGCATAGAGCTTTTCGACGCTGGTCTTGTAG
>NZ_RZSV01000180.1:0-12093 GCF_004023205.1 Mesorhizobium sp. M1A.F.Ca.IN.020.03.2.1
CGCCAGCGCCGATCGAAGTTCCACCGGGCGAGGCACCTTCTATCGAGCCATCTTTAGAGGTCGGCGCCGCGCCTCATCCGCCTGCCGGCACCTTCTCCCCGTATAGTGACGGGGAGAAGGAAGAAGCGCCAACGCCGACGCCCCCTTCTCCCCGTTCTTCACGGGGAGAGGATGAGGGTGAGGCGCAGCGTAAGCCTGCGGAGGATTTGCCGCCACCGGAGCCGGCTCCGCCGGCGGAAGCCCTGCCTCCCATTCGCCAGGCTGCGCCGGTCGAGCCGGGGCGGATCCTTGCCGAGATCGCGCCCGAGCCGGAAGCCGTCCCCGCGCCGCCGCCGACCCCCGCTGCCGGCAAGGTGACGGTCGCCAAAAAGGTCGAGCAGAAGGCCGAGCCGCAGAAGGCACCGGAGCCGGCCCCGCGGCGGTCCTGGTTCCAGCGCATGCGCGACGGGCTTGCCCGTTCCTCGCGCGAGCTCACCGGCAACATCGCCGGCGTCTTCACCAAGCGCAAGCTGGACGAAGACACGCTGCAGGATCTGGAGGACGTGCTGATCCGCGCCGATCTTGGCGTCGAGACGGCGCTGCGCGTCACCGATTCTCTCGCCTCAAGCCGATACGGCAAGGACGTTTCCGACTCGGAGGTCCGCGCCGTGATGGCGGCGGAAGTCGAAAAAGTCCTGACCACGGTCGCCAAGCCGCTCGAGCTCGATCTCAGCCACAAGCCGCATGTCATCCTGGTCGTCGGCGTCAACGGCACCGGCAAGACCACGACCATCGGCAAGCTGGCGGCCAAGCTGACCGAAGGCGGGCTTTCGGTCATGCTGGCGGCCGGCGACACGTTCCGCGCGGCCGCCATCGAGCAGCTGAAGATCTGGGGCGAACGCACGAAGTCGCCGGTCATCGCCACCAAGCTTGGCGCCGACGCCGCCGGCCTCGCCTACGATGCCTTCGAGAAGGCGAAGGAGGCAGGCTCCGACGTGCTGATCATCGATACGGCCGGCCGCCTGCAGAACAAGACCGAGCTGATGGCGGAGCTGGAAAAGATCGTGCGCGTGCTGGGCAAGCTCGATCCGGAGGCGCCGCACACCGTGCTGCAGACCGTCGACGCCACCACCGGCCAGAATGCGCTCAGCCAAGTCGAGATCTTCCGCAACGTCGCCGGCGTCAACGGCCTGGTGATGACCAAGCTGGACGGCACGGCGCGCGGCGGTATTCTGGTGGCGATCGCCGCCAAGCATGGATTGCCGGTCTATTTTATCGGCGTCGGCGAGCAGGTCGACGACCTCGAACCCTTCTCGGCCAGCGAATTCGCCAGAGCGATCGCCGGCGTTGCTTGAACGATCCCAAAAGCGCCGACTTTCGGGACAACAAGGACTTTCATGAACATCCTCGAACGCGACCCGTCCGACCCGCAGAAACAGAAGAAGGAGGGCATCAACCCGCCGCTCAAGCTGGTGCTCGAGCTCGGGCCGCTGCTGGTCTTCTTCTTCGCCAATGCGCGCGGCGAATGGCTGGCGCAGAAATTTCCGGCCTTGGCCGAGCTCGGCGGCCCGATCTTCGTCGCCACCGGCCTGTTCATGGCCGCCACCGCGTTGGCGCTGATCGCCTCGTGGCTGCTCACCCGCACCTTGCCGATCATGCCGCTGGTGTCGGGCGTCGTCGTCCTTATCTTCGGCGCGCTGACGCTCTATTTGCAGGACGACGTCTTCATCAAGATGAAGCCGACCATCGTCAACACGCTGTTCGGCGGCGTGCTGCTCGGCGGCCTTTTCTTCGGCAAGTCGCTGCTTGGCTATGTCTTCGACTCGGCTTTCAGCCTCGATGCCGAAGGCTGGCGCAAGCTCACCTTCCGCTGGGGCCTGTTCTTCCTCTTCCTGGCCCTCGTCAATGAAGTCGTGTGGCGGAATTTTTCAACCGATGCCTGGGTTACCTTTAAGGTCTGGGGCATCATGCCGATCACGCTTCTCTTCACCTTCAGCCAGATGCCGCTGATCATGCGCCACTCGCTGGAGGAAAAAGCCAAGGAAGAGCAGGCGAGTAAATAGAGCAGGTTCCGGGGAGGGGGCGGCATGGAATTCCTCACCACGCGCGATGAGCTGAGGACGATCTACAAGACGCCGCGGCCGACCGACGGGTCGATCCGCAAGGAACTCAAGGCGCTCGATGGCCACTGCCGTTCCTTCATCGGCAAGAGCCCATTCGTGCTGATCGGCTCCTCCGACGGCGCCGGCAATGCCGACGTGACCCCGAAGGGCGACAAGCCCGGCTTCACCGCCATCCTCGACAGTTCCACCATCGCCATCCCTGACCGTCCAGGCAACAACCGGCTGGACACGCTGGAAAACATCGTTCGTTACCCGTCGGTAGGGCTGCTCTTCCTCATTCCCGGCATGAACGAGACGCTGCGCGTCAACGGCGAAGCCCACATAACCATCGACGCCGGACTGCGCGCCCGCCTGGCCGTCGACGGCAAGGAGCCGCAGAGCGTCATCGTGGTGACGGTCAAGGCCGCTTACATGCACTGCGCCAAGGCCTTTATGCGCTCCGAGCTGTGGGAGCCGGAGACCTGGTATGACCGCGCGAGCCTGCCGACGCTCGGCCAGATCATCCGCGACCAGCTGGCGCTTACAGAGAGCGCCGGCGAGATCGACCGCGAACTGGACGACGATTACCGGCAGACCATGTGGTAGGCTCCCGGGCACGATTCGTCCGAACCGCCCCCGTCACCCTTGCTGAACCTCCCCGCCATATCCGGCAGCCTGCGCGCCGCCTCGACCAATTCGGCCCTTGTCGCGGCGCTTGCCGCCAACATGCCCGCGGATTGCCGCGTCACCGTCTATGACGGGCTCGGCCGCTTGCCGATCTTCAACCCGGACGAAGAGGGCGAGCGCACGCCGTGTGAGGCAAGATACCTGATCGAGGCCGTCACCCGCGCCGATGGCGTCATCGTCTCCTGTCCCGAATACGCCCATGGCGTGCCGGGCGGCATGAAGAACGCGCTCGACTGGCTGGTGTCGCGCGACGCCGCCGTCGGCAAGCCGGCGTTGCTGGTGCACGCCTCGCCGCGCTCGCTCTTTGCCCGCGCCGCCCTTGCCGAGATCATGCGCACGATGTCCTTCGCGCTTTACGAAGAGACCGCGCTGGAGATCGCGCTGCTCGGCAAGAAGCCGCCGGAGGTGGAAGAAATCCTGGCTGAGCCGACCAGTCGGCAGGCGATGCGCGACGCGGTTCGGGCTTTCGCCGGCTTTATCCGCGGCCGCTGACGCCGATGCCGGTCAAAAGGTCTTGGCCCCATTCACCATCAGCCAGACCACATAGAGGGAGGTGGTGCCGCAGATGTAGAGGCGGTTGCGCTTGGCGCCGCCGAAGACGCAATTGGCGACGACTTCCGGCACTTTGACCTTGCCGATCAGCGTACCATCCGGATCGTAGCAATGGATGCCGTCGGCGGCGCTCGTCCAGATGCGCCCGCTTTCGTCCAGCCGGAAGCCGTCGAACAGGCCGGCCGTGCAGTCGGCGAAGACCTTGCCGCCCGAGACCTTCTTGCCGGCCTTGCCGACATTGAAGACGCGGATATGCGCGGGGTTCTTGGCGCCATGGGTGCGGCCCGTGTCGGCGACATAGAGCAGGCTTTCATCGAGCGAGAAGGCGAGCCCATTGGGCCTGACCATGTCGGTGATGACGGCGTCGATCTCGCCCGTGCCGGGGTCGACGCGGTAGACATTGCAGGCGCCGATTTCGCTCTCGGCGTGGTCGCCTTCATAATCGCTGTCGATGCCGTAGGCCGGATCGGTGAACCAGATCGAGCCGTCGGAACGGACGACGACGTCGTTTGGCGAGTTGAGCCGCTTGCCGCGCCATTTGTCGGCGATGGTGGTGACCGAACCGTCATGCTCGGTGCGGCTGACGCGGCGGCCCGAATGCTCGCAGGTGATCAGCCGGCCCTGCCGGTCGACGGTGTTGCCGTTGGAATTGCCGGACGGCTGGCGGAAGACGCTCACGCTGCCATCGGTCTCATCGTAGCGCAGCATGCGGTTGTTGGGGATGTCGGACCAGACGAGGTAGCGGCCGGCGGCGAACCAGGCCGGGCCTTCCGCCCACCGGCACCCGGTGAACAGCTTCTCAACCCGCTCATTGGCGTTGAACAGCCGCGAGAAACGCGGATCGAGAAGTTCATAGTCAGCGGCCGTCATGCTTTCCCTCCCGGCAATCAAAAGACGCGCGATCAAGCCAGCACAGAGCGGAGAAGGCAAGATCGCGGATGCCTCTCACGGCATGTTGACGCGTGTAGGGGCTAAGACGCCATTAACCGGCTATGCGCTGCTTGCAATGGTGCATTGCAACATCTTTCTTTTGCAATGCACCATTCCTATGTCATTCTCGCAATCGATCAGGGAGGAATAACTCAGAAGGAACCTCGTCATGATCTTCGACAACCTCGTCACCCGCGCTCGCACCAACCTCGCCAAGCGCCGCCACTACAATCGTCTCGTCGCAGAAATCGAGAACCTGTCGAGCCGCGATCTCGCCGATCTGCGTGCCGACCGCTCCGAGATGCTCTACCAGATCCACAAGCAGATTTACGGTTGAGTCCGAGGCCGGTCGAGCCGGCCTTTGCGCCGCGTCGCTTCGCTCCTTGCCTCGCACTGGAATGACGACGCAAGGGGCGCCTAACCCGAAACCGCCAGGGCCTTCTCGATCTGCGGCAACAGCAAATCCTTCGCCGATTCCGGCGTCAGCGGCCCGACATGCTTGTAGGCAATCTTGCCGTCCTTGCCGATGACGAAGGTCTCCGGCACGCCGTAGACGCCCCAGTCGATCGCCGCGCGCCCGGCCGGATCGACGCCGATCGCCTGGTAGGGATTGCCGAGATCGCCAAGGAAGCGACGGGCGTTTGCCGGCTCGTCCTTGTAGTTCAGCGCGGCAAGCGTGAACCGCTTGTCCTGCGACAGCGCCAAAAGCACCGGATGCTCTTCCCGGCACGGCGCGCACCATGATGCGAAGACGTTGACCAGCGTCACCTTGCCGGCGAAGGATTTCGAGTCCAGCCCTGGCAGGTTCGAGCCTTCGAGCGGCGCCAGGTTCGTCTGCGGCGCCGGCAGGCCGATCAGGGCCGAGGGAATTTCAGACTCGTCGCGGCCGGACAAAAGCTGCGACAGGAACAACCCCGCCAAGCCCAGGAATACCAGCAGCGGAAGCAGCACGAACAGGCGGCGACGGGGCGATGCCGGGGCTCCGGTTTCCGCGCTCACGGCTTCGCCGTCCCGGCCTTGTCGGAGCGCCGCCGCACGCCGGCCGCGTCGAGCGCCGCGAGCTCACGCTTGCGCGCCCGCTGGTCGAGCAGGATCCAGCCGATCAGCCCGACGAGCACGATCGCGCTGATGGCATAGGCGGCGGCGACATAGAGAGCATGCGCGCTCATATCAGCCGCTCCATCTGCGCACCTTCCGCGCCTGCCATGCCAATCCGTTCGACCATGCCTTCCCTTAACTCTGCGGCACATGCCGCGCAATCAGGCGCGGCGCCGCAGTTGAGAAACGCCCCAGCGCCTCAATCCGTCCCGTGCCTCAACGCCAGCGCCGCGGCCAGCGGTCCGACCACGGCAAGAAACAGCGTCAGCGCGGCAAGAATGAGGAAGGGCTGCAGGAACGGCGCGGGATCGGCCACCGCGCCATAGCTCGCCGAGACGCCGAAGATCAGCACCGGAATGGTGAGCGGCAGCACCAGCACGGAGATCAAGAGCCCGCCGCGCGGCAGCGCCACAGCCACAGCCGCTCCGGCGGCGCCGATGAAGGTTATGGCCGGCGTGCCGACAAGAAGCGTAAATGCCGTCGCGCCGATACCGAGCGGCTCCATGTTCATGAACAGGCCGAGCAAAGGTGCCGCGATCACCAGCGGCAGCACGCTGCCCGCCCAATGCGCCAGACACTTGGTCAGCACCGTCAACGCCAGCATGTGACGGTCGCTGTTGAGCACCAGAAGATCGAGCGAGCCGTCCTCCCGATCGGCCTGGAAGAGGCGATCGAGCCCAAGCAGGCAGGCGAGCAGGGCGGCGATCCACAGGATCGCCGGACCGATGCGCGACAACAGGTTGAGGTCGGGCCCGACGCCGAACGGGATCGTGGCAATCACCGCCAGGAAGAAGATGACGCCGATCAGCGCGCCGCCGCCGGCGCGGATGGAGAGGCGGATATCGCGGAGGAAGAGGGCTAGCATGACTTGATATGCCTTCGCCCAGGGGTGCCTCGCGCCGACATCAGTCACCCATCCTCAACGTCTTTGCTCCCTCGAGCCCGAGCGGCAAATGCGTGGCCGCCACGATGATGCCTCCCTCTCGGCAATGCCCTCTCATCAACCCGGCAAACCGCTCCTCCGAAGCCTTGTCCAGCCCTGCGGTGGGTTCGTCGAGCAGCCAGACCGGCCGGCGGCTGACCAGGAGCTTCGCGATCGACGCGCGCCGCCTTTGCCCGGTCGAAAGGTAGCCGAACGGCAGGTGCCCGAGCCCATCCAATCCGACCGTCTCCAGCGCCTGCCCCACGCTCAAACCAGCCTCGCCCTGGAAGGCGCGCCAGAAGCCCAGGTTTTCTTCGACGCTCAATGCCGTCTTCATCGCATTGAGATGGCCGAGATAGTGCGAGGCCGAAGCGACCGATGGAAACTCGTCGCCGCCGCCCTCGACCTTCACCTTGCCTTCGGCCGGCGGCAGCAAGCCGGCGATGACCCGCAAAAGCGTCGATTTGCCGGCGCCGTTCGGCCCGGTGACGACGAGCGCCTCGCCCCTTTCGAGGGCGAATTCGATACCGGAAAAAACCGTCTCGCCGCCGCGCTCGCCGCCCAGATTTTCGGCGATCAGCCGCATCCTTGCCCGTCCCGAAAGCACCGTTTCGCGGCCGCCGCCGCATCGCACAAATTTGCTTTTCGACTGTCTAGAACTATTCCAGAAAATTCTCTATATGCGGTTCATCCGTGCCAGCGGTCGGCGCGGGAACAGAATTAGCGCCGAACCAGCGCACGCGCCGCCTTCAACGGCTCGGGTTGCTCGGGAGCGGACAGCGGAAATGGCCGTACCCGCACCTTTGCGCGTGATTGCATGCCAACGGCGTCCGTTCCCTTTCAGGCTGAACAGACAAGGACGGATCGCCGTGACGAAATCCCTCGATAGTTTCAACTGCCGCCGCACCCTGACCGTGGGTGGCGCGGACTATGTCTATTTCGACCTCGCAGAGGCGGAGAAAAACGGCCTTGGCGGCACTGCCCAGCTGCCCTATTCGATGAAGGTGCTGCTGGAGAACCTGCTGCGCAACGAAGACGGCCGCTCGGTCACCAAGGAAAGCATCCAGGCGGTCGCGGCATGGCTCACCGACAAGGGCACTGCCGGCGTCGAGATCGCCTACCGCCCGGCGCGCGTGCTGATGCAGGATTTCACCGGCGTTCCGGCCGTTGTCGATCTCGCGGCCATGCGCGACGGCATCAGGGCGCTCGGCGGCGATCCGGAAAAGATCAACCCGTTGGTGCCTGTGGATCTCGTCATCGACCACTCCGTCATCGTCGACGAATTTGGCACGCCGATGGCCTTCGCCCGCAATGTCGAGCTCGAATATGAGCGCAACGAGGAGCGCTACAAGTTCCTGAAGTGGGGCCAGCAGGCCTTCCGCAACTTCCGCGTCGTGCCGCCGGGCACCGGCATCTGCCACCAGGTCAATCTCGAATATCTGGGACAGGTGGTGTGGACCAACGCGGAAGAGGGCGAGACCACAGCCTATCCCGACACCTGTGTCGGCACCGATTCGCACACCACCATGATCAACGGCCTGGGCGTGCTCGGCTGGGGCGTCGGCGGCATCGAGGCCGAGGCCGCGATGCTTGGCCAGCCGGTCTCCATGCTTCTGCCGGAGGTGATCGGCTTCCGCCTCACCGGCAGGCTCAAGGAAGGCGTCACCGCCACCGACCTCGTGCTCACCGTCACCCAGATGCTGCGCAAGAAGGGCGTCGTCGGCAAGTTCGTCGAGTTCTTCGGCCCAGGCCTGTCCAACATGACGCTGGCCGACCGCGCCACCATCGGCAACATGGCGCCGGAATATGGCGCCACCTGCGGCTTTTTCCCGGTCGATAGCGAGACCATCCGCTATCTGACAATGTCCGGCCGCGAGGAAAGCCGCATCGCGCTGGTCGAGGCCTATTCCAAGGCGCAGGGCATGTGGCGCGACGCCGGCTCGGCCGATCCGGTCTTTACCGATCTGCTCGAGCTCGATCTCGGCGACGTCGTGCCGTCGATGGCCGGCCCGAAGCGCCCGGAAGGCCGCGTCGCGCTGCAGGATATTCCCGCCGGCTTCGCCAAGGCGATGGAGACCGAGTACAAAAAGGCCGTCGAGATCTCGAAGCGTTACGCCGTCGAAGGCACCGCTCACGATCTCGGCCATGGCGACGTCGTGATCGCCGCCATCACGTCGTGCACCAACACCTCCAACCCAAGCGTCTTGATCGGCGCCGGCCTGTTGGCTCGCAATGCCAACCGGCGCGGCCTGAAGCAGAAGCCGTGGGTGAAGACCTCGCTGGCGCCCGGAAGCCAGGTGGTCGCCGAATATCTCGAGAAATCCGGCCTGCAGAAGGAACTCGACCAGATCGGCTTCAACCTGGTCGGCTTCGGCTGCACCACCTGCATCGGCAATTCCGGCCCACTGCCGGCGCCGATCTCCAAGACCATCAACGACAAAGGCCTGATTGCTGCCGCGGTGTTGTCCGGCAACCGCAACTTCGAAGGCCGGGTTTCTCCGGACGTCCAGGCGAACTATCTCGCCTCGCCGCCGCTGGTGGTGGCGCATGCGCTGGCCGGCACCGTCACCAAGGACCTCACCACCGAGCCGCTCGGCGAGGGCAGCGACGGCAAGCCGGTCTATCTCAAGGACATCTGGCCGACCTCGGCCGAGATCCAGGAGTTCATCGAGAAGAACGTCACGCGCGAGCTTTTCGCCCGCAAATATGCCGACGTCTTCAAGGGCGACGAATATTGGCAGAAGGTGAAGGCGCCGGAAGGCCAGACCTATGCCTGGGACGATCATTCGACCTATGTGCAGAACCCGCCTTATTTCGCCGGCATGGGCCGCGCCTTCGGCAAAGTGGGCGACATCAAGGGCGCGCGCGTGCTTGGTCTCTTCGGCGACAAGATCACCACCGACCACATCTCGCCGGCCGGCTCGATCAAGGCGGCTTCGCCGGCAGGCAAGTACCTCACCGAGCACGGCGTCGGCGTCGCCGACTTCAACCAGTACGGCACGCGGCGCGGCAACCATGAGGTGATGATGCGCGGCACCTTCGCCAACATCCGCATCCGCAACCACATGCTGGGCGAGAACGGCCGCGAAGGCGGCTACACGATCCACTATCCCTCGAAGGAGGAGATGTCGATCTACGACGCCGCCATGGAATACAAGAAGGAAGGCGTGCCGCTGGTCATCTTCGCCGGCGTCGAATATGGCAACGGCTCCTCGCGCGACTGGGCAGCCAAGGGAACCAACCTCCTTGGTGTCCGCGCCGTCATCGCCCAGTCCTTCGAGCGCATCCACCGCTCGAACCTGGTCGGCATGGGGGTCATCCCCTTCGTCTTCGAGGACGGCACCTCATGGGCTTCCCTCAACCTCAAGGGCGACGAGCTGGTCGAGATCGACGGCCTGGATGCCATCAAGCCGCGCCAGAAGATGACGGCCAAGGTCACCTATGGCGACGGCACGCTGAAGAACGTGCCGATCATCTGTCGCATCGATACGCTGGACGAACTCGACTACTTCAAGAACGGCGGCATCCTGCAATACGTGCTGCGCGATTTGGCTGCGTAGCGACAGGGAATAGGGTAGGCATAGGCAGGGGGGAGATACTCCCACTGCCTAGTGCCTACTGACGTTCTAATTAAACTGCGGCAGGCCAAGCATTCTCCGCCCGGCTCAAAGTCCAAGTCCGATTGGCGCGCAATAGAAATCCTCCGGCAGCAGCAAACTTACCCCTTCGCGGCGATGCGGTCCCGAAATCGAACCGGGTCGAAGAATGCAGTGGCCCCTCCTGTCGCCGCCTTACCTGCGGTCGCGGCGACAAAATTTCACCGCAACGTGACTTCCCGTTGACTGTCCGTTCTGCCACATATTTTAGCAACCAGAACAAGGCCGGCGTGACCGGCGGGAATTGGAACGGTCATGGCATTGCGAGGACCATTGCGGCTTACGGCAGTTGCGCTGGTCCTCACGGCGTTGAGCCGCGTGGCCTCGGCAGCCGAGCTTGAGAAAGCCGCGACCGGCAAGCCGCAGACTGAAAAGCCTTTGGGCGTCGTCGAGTTGTTCACCAGCCAGGGCTGCAGCTCCTGTCCGCCGGCCGATGAATTCTTGGCCGAGCTGGCGGCGAAGGAAAATGTCGTCGCGCTCGCATATCACGTCAATTACTGGGACTATCTGGGCTGGCAGGACACGCTGAGCAACAAAGAGAACACCGAGCGGCAGTATGACTATATGCGCGCCTTTGGCAGCCGTTCGGTCTATACCCCGCAAGCCGTCATCAACGGTCGCAGCCATGTCAACGGCGCCAACCGCAAGGAGATAGACGGCGAGCTGGCCCGCATGGACAGGACCGGCGAGGGCATGCGGGTCGGCATCAAGGTGAGCCGCACCAGCGATCGGGTCATGATTGACGCCGGCGATGCCGGCAATGGGCCGACCGACGCCCATGTGGTGATCGTCTATTTCGATCCGCCGCAGATGGTGAAGATCGGCCAGGGCGAAAACAGCGGCCGCAACATGACCTATTGGAACGCCGTTTCCGACATCCAGATCGCCGGCATGTGGAACGGCAAGGCGCAGCGTTACGAGCTGCCGATGACGGAGATTGCGAAGAAGGGCGGCTGTGCCGTGCTGCTGCAGTCCGTCGGCAAAGACGGCGTCCCGGGACCGATTCTCGGCGCCGCGCTCATCCGCAAGCCTGACCGGCTCTGACGGCTCCGCTGACAAAACCTGATCGCCGACGAAAGCCGGCCGGGGCCCACGAAGCAGAGCATCCATGGCAAAGCGACCCGAGCCGCACCCGATTCTCCTAACGACGCGGCTGCGCCTGCGTCAGTTCAGGGCTGAGGACACGGATGCGATGCACGAATGCTTTGCCGACCCGGAGGCGATGCGGTTTTTGGAACGCACCAGTCCACACCAAGCGCACCGAGACCGAGCGCACCGTGCTCAGATATGTCGCCTGCACCCCGTCCTACCATCGGCACTGGGCGGTCGCCGACATTGAGACTGACCGCTGCCTCGGCCTCGTCAGCTATCACGATGGCCACATCCGCAACAAGCGTGCGGCCATCGGCTATTTCATCAACCCCGCATATCAGAGCCGGGGCATGGCCACCGAGGCTGTCTCGGCGATGCTCGACTTCTGTTTCGACGATCTCGGCCTGCACCGTCTGCAGGCGTTCATCGATCCCAACAACACCCCGTCGCGCAAATTGGTCGAGAAACTCAGATTCGGGCGCGAAGGCCTACTGCGTGATCATCTGCGTGTCGGCGGCATCTGGCGCGATGAGATCCTGTATGCGCTCCTTAGGACTGGTCGCTCATCCAGCGCAGCGGTTCCAGCTCTCTTCCCTGAGCGTGCATTGTGATGACGCCCGCCGGGCCGCGAGACAGGGGCCGGCGGGCCAGAGCGGACAGGCATGAAAAAACCGGCGTCAGCTTGCTTCTGACGCCGGTTATTCAGGTTTTGGGATCGTCGCACCTGATTTTTCCAAGGAAAAACCGAGGTTGGTTCGATCCGACGCTGACCCGTGGGCGGGGGGCTTGGGGTTTACGAGCCGGTGCCGGACCGAACCGTCTCAGGCAACGCGGGTAAACTCGTCGGACATTGGGGCATGAGCGCGGATAATTTGTGGCGACAATGTGGCAGAGCATCACCAATTCCAACACGCGTTTTGCAAACGTGACTGGACCTTTCGGAAACGGCGGACCGCAAGCCTGCTTCGCCGGCCCTTGCAATTCGGCCGCGAAAGCGCGAACCTTGGCCGGCGCAAGATTCAATCGAAGGATCGCGGCATGACCGATCACAGCAGCGGGACGGAGGATGGGGAAG